>CALURG010000064.1 GCA_944323115.1 Candidatus Gastranaerophilales bacterium | reverse complement strand
TACGAAAATACTTTGAATGTCTTTTCAATGTTCTTGTCCATTACTTTCTTTACAGACTCTATCTCTGTGTCACAAGCCTTCTGCTGCGTCTCAACCTGCTGCAAATCCATCTGCAACCTCTTTTCCTTGATCTGAATTGACGCTGTCTTGCTTCTGTATTCCGCATCTGCCTGTGCATCATCCGATGTGTCATATGCAACAGAAAATCCTGTTCCGTTTATTGCATCAACCTCTACGCCTGCTGCTGTCACAATCCTCATTGTTCCGCCGTTAATACCTTCTAAAATCTGCGGTCCTGAGTAATTGTTCGTTTCATTGTTCATTACGTATATCTCTTTGTAATTCGATTTTATGTCATCACCCAATGTGTTGTATTCATCAGGTGTGATTACATTTCCGTCTTCGTCTTGATATCCCGTAATCGTTTTCGTTCCGTCTGAAACCCAGTCCTGCCATTGTCCATTTTCATCAATGATTTGAAGCTTCATTCCAGTCGCAGAAAGATCACTGAGATTTGCCGCCGTAATCTCTACCTCTGTCTGGTCTGCTGAGTTTATGTATTTTAATGTCTGGTTCGAAAGTTTATTTGAATACTCCCTCGCAATTTCTTCTGTCTGCATTGCGAGAATCATTTCTGAATTCGTAATTTGTTGTGCTCTAAATTCAAGGTCTGACTTTCTTGCTGTTAAAAGTAATAATCTTGCTTGTGATGCTGCTAATCCCATTTTCGGCTCCTTATGTACTTGCTCTTGTTTGTTTTTATAAAAACAAGATTTTCTTCCATATTCAATAAATACCCAGCTTTGTGTGATTTGAAACATGCAAGATACAGCTATATCATGTATTTTTGGAATAAAAAAACAAAAAATCAGACTATTCTTGATTATTCAGGTTTTTTTCATGTATCATTTTTGTAATAATTACAGAAATCAATAAAGCCACAGCTCCGATTAAGAAAGAGTATTCCCAGTGATAATTTAACCCTTTAGGTGTAGTCATAACACATTTTGAAATGAGCCAGGCAATAAGAGTGCAAACAAGAATCTGCGGGCCTGCAATAAAAATATTGAATATACCCATTACTGCACCCTCCGAGCCTTTTTGAATATATTCTGTAAGCATAGCAAAAGGCAGAGCCAGAATGCTTGCCCAGCCTATACCTGCAATTCCCATAAGCAGCATAACTATGCCCGGAGTGGAGAAAAAGCTCATTAACAGGTATGCAATTGTCATTGTCAAAAGTGAAATCATATGAACTTTTTTGTTGCCGAATTTTGTAGACAGCATACCTATAGGAATAGATACCAAAAAGCAGACAAGATTTAAGATTGCAAAACAAATTGACGAATAATTTGTAGCTACTGCGGCTGCTGTAGCATAATGCTCTTTCATATCTTCCGAAACAACTGTCAAATCAGGGATTGCAAATACAGTATGAATAGCAAACTGTGTAAAGAAAATAAACATACACATTACACCAATCCAGGTACAGAATTGCATCATACATATTTTGTAGACTTCAGGCGAGGACTTCAAAAAAGTTTTGAAATTGTCGATAAAAGATTGTTTTTTGCTTGCATTTTCGCTTGATTCTACTTCTTTTTCTGATTTGTCGGCAGGTTTTTCTTTAAAGGAAATACATGTCCAAGTCATACCCAGAAGAAAAGCAAGTGCAGCCATAATGAATTGTGCTTCGATTGACATTTGATAGTCAAAAGCCCATTTTAAAACAGGTGCAGTACCTGCTGCAATAACGGAACCCAGACCTATTGCAAAGCTGAGATATGAATTTGCAATAGAGTGTTGTTCAGGAACAATATTATCCGGAATCAACGCTCTGTACGGCCCTTGTGCGGCATTTACACATGCATCAATAATCCATATCATTGCTGCGGCAACAATTAATCCGCCAAAAAGAGGAAGAGGCATGTGACATTTATCTGCAAAAAATTGTGCGATTTGTTCGGAATTCGGAAATGCCCATAAAGCCAATGCGGCAAGAATTGCACCGAGCATAAGATATGGTCTTCTTCTTCCGAATCTTGTATGTGTGTTATCGCTCAATGCTCCGATAATCGGCTGTACTATCATTCCGGTCATAGGGCCTGCCAGCCATATAAGACCGAATATGAAAGGGGAAGCTCCCAGATTTTCAGTTACAGGTCCGGAGAGAATAATTCTCATCTGCCAGGCAAACTGCAATCCGAAAAAGCCAAGACAAAAATTTAAAAGCTGGATTGTAGTCAATTTACGCAAACCCGGTAAAGCTTGTTCATTTTGTTTATCCGTATTCTCTCTCATATATAAATTCCCCTATCATAAAAATCACTTTAACTAATTTTTCCCTTTTTATAATTTTGCTGTCCGGTATTTATCCGTACATTGTATGAATCGGTAAAAATTTGTATGTTTAAGTGAAACAATGTTTGAACATCTTAAAACAAAAAAGATGCTTTTTAATTATATTCAGAAATTTAAATAAAATCAAAAAATATTTTTTGAATAATCGGATTTTTTGTTGGTAAAATAAAAATATAAGTTGCCGAACAAATTCATAGTTTTGATGAGGAATCATGGAAAAGGTAAAAACGCTTTTTGACGTAATCGGGCCTGTCATAATCGGGCCATCCAGTTCGCACACGGCTGGGGCCGTTCGTATAGGCTATATTGCAGGAAAAATATTCGGAGAAATTCCCAAAAAGGTAAAATTTACTTTATACAATTCTTTTGCAAAGACAGGAAAAGGACACGGAACGGACAAAGGCCTTTTGGGCGGTGTGCTCGGGATGGATGTGGACAATGAATCAATAAAAAACGCATATGAATATGCAAAAAAAATGAATGTTAGTTATGAATTTGAATATGCTCAAGATTACGGCAAACATCCGAATTCCGTTGATATTACCCTTGAAGGCTCTAATAAAATGGAAATCTCTGGGGTGTCCGTAGGAGCCGGAGAAGTATGCATAAACAAAATAAACGGATACAAATTTAACATAAACGGTGACTATAATACTCTTATACTTATATACAGAGACAAACCGGGCATGGTCTATCGTGTTACTGCACTGCTTCAAAGCTACAATCTGAATATTGCTACTATGCACTGTGACAGAAATGCAAAAGGAGAAGAAGCCTCTATGGGCATTTGTCTCGATGCAATGCTTCCTGACACCGCAATACATGAACTGGAAAAAATTGAAGAAGTTTATTTAATCAGAAATATAGAAGTGTTGAAAAAATGATGAAAATAGGAACTTTTCAAGAGCTTTTTGACACAGCTCAATCGGAAAACAAAAAAATTTATGAAATTGCACAGCAAAACGAATCGGAAAATACAGAAATTTCTGTGGAAAGTATTCGAGAAAAAGTAAAACAAAATCTTAACGCAATGAAAGCAGCAATAAAACTCGGTTTGGAATCAAAAGAAAAATCAATAAGCGGGCTGTGCGGCGATGATTGTGCAAAGCTTCTTGAAAGGTACAAAAGCGGAAATTCTCTTTTTTCAAAACCCTATCAAAAAGTCTTGACCTATGCTTTTGCTACAATAGAGCAGAATCTTAGAATGGGCAAAATTGTTGCCTGTCCGACAGCAGGGTCTTGCGGTATAGTTCCGGCTGTTATTATTGCTGTTGCGGAATCAATCGGAGCATGCGAAGAGACTGAAATAAACGCACTTATTACAGCGGGAGTAATAGGACAAATTGTTTCAAATAAACTTGCACTTGCGGGGGCAGTCGCCGGCTGCCAGAGTGAATGCGGTGTCGCCTCTGCTATGGCCGCTGCCGCACTGGTTGAAATGTACAACGGAAGCAATGAACAGATTTTGAGTGCAGCTGCTTTGACATTGAAAAACATTATGGGGCTTGTGTGTGATCCGGTTGCGGGACTTGTTGAAGTTCCTTGCGTCAAAAGAAATGGATTTTTGGCAATTTATGCAGTAACAGGAGCGGAACTTGCTATGGCAGGTATAAAATCCGTCATTCCCATTGACGAAATAGTAGACGCAATGAAACAGGTCGGAGAAATGATGTCTCCGCAGCTAAAAGAAAGCTCTGAAGGCGGTCTTGCAACGACAAAAACAGGGCTTAAAATATCAGCTGAACTTGCCGAAAAATGGAAGCAAATAAACTAAGTTAAGATTTTGCTCGTAAACGTATAATGGTTTATAATTGTTGCGAAACAATTGTTAAAAAGGAATAAAATGGCAAAATTCAGATTTCTAACATCCGGAGAATCACACGGTATCTGCCTGAATGCAATTATTGAAGGACTTCCCTCAGGTATTTTTGTTGACAAAGATTTTGTGAACAATGAACTGAAAAGACGTCAGCAGGGATATGGCAGAGGGGCCAGAATGGAGATAGAAAACGACAGTGTTCAAATAAAATCCGGTGTAAGGTTTTCAAAAACAACCGGTGCACCTGTCTGTCTTGAAATTCAAAACAAAGACTGGGAAAACTGGAAAATCCCGATGTCTGTTGATGCTGTTGATTTGAATGACCCTGTTGTCAAACAAAAAACAGATGAAAAAAGAATTACCCGTGTCAGACCTGGTCACGCTGATTTGGCAGGAGTTTTAAAATACAACCATGAAGATGTCAGAAATGTTTTGGAACGTTCCAGTGCAAGAGAAACTGCCTCTCGTGTTGCCGTAGGTGCAATAGCAAAATGTTTTTTGAATGTTTTTGACATTACAGGCTGTTCCAAAATTCTTCAAATAGGCAGTGCTTTTGATGAAGAGTCGATGAAAAAAGAAATTGATACGGCAAAAGAAAATGGTGATACTTTGGGCGGACGTTTTGAAGTAATATTTAAAAATCTGCCTGCCGGGCTTGGCTCTTATGTACATTGGGACAGACGTATAGACGGACGGCTTGCCCAAGCTGTAATGAGTATTCCGGCTGTGAAAGCAGTTGAAATAGGTGCCGGTTTAAATGCTGCCTTTTTGCATGGTTCTGAAATGCACGACGAAATATTTTTTGAAAACGGAAAATACATCAGAAAAACTAACAATGCCGGCGGTATAGAAGGAGGCATGACAAACGGCGAAGATATTGTTCTTTTTGTCACAATGAAGGCCATTCCGACGATGCAAAAACCGTTGAATTCCGTAGATATAAAAACAAAAGAACCTTACAAAGCACATTTTGAACGCTCTGACACATGTGCGGTTGAGGCTTGTGCCGTTGTTGCGGAAGCAATGTGTGCGATTGTTCTTGCTGATGAAATGCTGCAAAAATTCGGCGGTGACTGCATTGAGGAAACAAAACAAAATTTTGACAATTACAAAAAGATGACAGGCTTAAATGGATAACAAAAAAAACATCGTTCTGATAGGTATGATGGGTGCGGGGAAGAGCACAATAGGGCATCTTCTTGACAAAAAGCTGGAAGATTTTTCATATCTTGATATGGACAGAGAAATTGAAAAATTGGCAAAAAAACATATTGAAGAAATTTTTTCGCAAGACGGAGAGCCTCATTTTAGAGAGCTTGAACACAAGCTTATTCAAAAATATTCAAACTACCACAATCAGGTTATAGCAACAGGCGGCGGCATAGTAGAAAATCCTGAAAATATTGAACTTTTGAAAAAAAACGGTGTCATTTTTTATTTGAAAGCCAGTGCACAAACACTTTATGAAAGGGTGAAAAAAACCACTCACAGGCCTCTTTTGAAACATCAGAATCCGAAAGAAAAAATTAAAGAACTTATAAAAAAACGTGAACCTTTCTATAAAATGGCGGATTTTGAAATAGATACAGACGAAAAAGAATTGATGGAAATAGTAAAGGAAATTGTCTCAGATTATGAATCAGTCAAATAGTTTAAAAGTTCATATTCCTCAAAAAGCTGCCTACAGCTATGACTTAGTTGTGGGAAACGGCATTCTTGAAAATGCAGATGATTTTGTAAAAAAATATACGAATGCAAAAAATTTTCTTATCGTCACAAACGAAAAAGTAAAAGAACTGTACGGAAAATATTTAAAAATTGACTCTGCAAAATGGTTTGTAATGAAAGACGGTGAAAGGTACAAAAATTTTGATACCTTGAAAAAAATTCTGGATTTTGCTTTACAACAAAAACTTCAAAGAACAGATTGCATAATCGCTTTTGGCGGCGGCGTAGCCGGTGACATTGCAGGTTTTGCAGCGTCAATTTATATGAGGGGTACGGATTTTATACAAATACCGACGACTCTTCTTGCTCAAGTTGATTCCTCTGTAGGTGGAAAGGTCGCAATAAATCACGAAAAAGGAAAAAATCTTATCGGGGCTTTTTATCAGCCAAAAGCGGTTCTTGCAGACATATCTGTTTTAAAAACTCTTGATTTAAGACAGCTAAAAACAGGTTTGGCAGAGGTTTTAAAGTACGCTTTTATTGAAAAATCCTGTGCAGCAGATTTGAATTACAGATTTTATGATTTTTTGAATCAAAACAAGGAAGAGATTTACAACCTTAACCCTGAAATTTTGTCAAAAACAGTGAGCATTTGTTGTTCTTTAAAGGCAGCGATTGTGAACCAAGATGAAACCGAAAAAGGACTCAGGACAATCTTGAATCTCGGACACACCTTTGCACATGCAATAGAAAATCTCACAAATTATACAGTTTATACACATGGTGAGGCGGTTGCAGCCGGAATGAAAATGGCATTTAATTTGTCTTTGGCTAAAGGATTTATTGACAAAGACTATTACAACAAGGCGTGCAAATTGATTGATGACTATGACTTGATTCCGTCCATGCAGAATTTTGACAAGGAAAAATTTTATGACAAGATGTTTCTGGACAAAAAAGCACAAAACGGAAAAATACGATTTGTTCTTCCGTCTGAAAATTTTAAAGCGGAAACAACTTCAGATGTGACAAAAGAACAGGTGTTTGAAGTGTTGTAAAAACGGTCTCTGCCAAGTAAAAAAATTGACAAGTCTCTGCTGTCTGCACAGAAACGCTCCCTTATGTCATTTTGAAATTGCTTGACTAATTTTTCCAAAATCTTTGATTTTGTGAAAAAAGTCCGATTTTTCGCTGAATTTTAAAAATTTCGTGTGGGCCTGTTCTTACGAAGTACAAAATTTCCAATCTTGTTTATAACCGCAAAGCCTGACTGTCAGATTAGATAACCTACACCTCAAGAAAGGGAGAACAGAAATAAAGATTGATTTGTAATCACTTATTCGGCAATATTCCGGCTCGCTTTGCTCTCGGATGACAAAAACAGTACCAATTTTTAATCAGCGGAAACTTTTTTCTGCCAAGTTTTCAATACAGTATTCGTTTATTTTTGTCAGACATGGCTTTTCAAAACCGGCAAGAGTGTTGAAAAGGTGTGTCAAAAGTATGGAAACATATTTTGCCGGTAAATCTGAAAGATCAATGACAAATTCATTTATACCTATTTTTTCCAGTTCCTGTATGTATTCGTAAAGGTGCAGTATGTAATCCTGAAACATGTGCATACGGCAAAAACCGTCTACAACAAAGGGAAGAACTTTTTTCAAAGAGGGGTCTTTGAGAGCGTAATTCCCATTGTGGCACGGAGCCTTGCATGAAAGCCTTGAAACTATTGCGGAATCATTGTTCAGAGGACACAAACCCAATGTCGGAACCCTTACATTACCAGCTATTGTGAGTTTTTTATTCGGTATAATATTTTTTACTTTTTTTATACAGTTTTTTATATTATTTATGTCGTTAAAAGTACTAAAATCAATTGTCTCAATCGGGTGAAGATTGTTGAGGCATTTTATGGACATACTGTTTAAAAGGTTTATCCCCTGCCCGATTTCAACAGGTATCCTGTGAAGTTCGTCATCATTTATAAATGTCCATAAATAACCTATGTTGTTAATAATTACTGAAGACGGTATAGGCTCTGTGAGACAAAGGTTTTTTACATATTCATAAACTCTGTCAAAGTCTCGCTCAATAAGGATTCTGGGGGTGCTAAGCTGCATTTTTATTCCGTAATTAAAACAGAATTTTTTAACTTTTGTAATTATCTGGTTAAAACTGCTTTTTGCCAAATCGCTTGTACTGAGAATCTCACCGTATTCTATACTGTATATCGGATTGAATCCGATTTTTGCAATAAATTTTTTTATATTTTCCAACTGGGCCAGAGATGACAGCCTGAGATTCAGTTTCGGGTACTGCACGGCAGAATAATCATAACCGCTTTTCAGTCTCGGTCGTTTGTTTTCCCACTCAAATTTTTGTATGTTTCTTGAAAACTTAAAATTTGAACCTTGTGCACTAAGCATTTCTCCGGAAAAATGGTTTGTCTGGTAAATACTTTTTCTTACGTGTTTAAATGGCAGTTTTTGGTTTTTGAACACTTTTGGCTTTGCAAGAATTTTTTCGACAAGTTGTATTCCTTCCAGAATTTCTTCGGAGCTTGCGAATTTGCCTTTTATTATTACCGAATCGATAGCATTGAGTTTTTTTATATCTTCTGCACACCAAGGCAGATTGTCGGAGTCAATGGCAAGAGATATATTTTTGTATTTCTTTATTTTTGCAATATTTTTCAGATAAATTTCTTCAGTGATTATCACCTGATCAACTTTGTGAAACATGTTCACAAAATCTATACCAGCAAGATTGTGTATATCAAAATATGAATCAATAATAACTTTGAACGGCAAATTGTGAGTTTTGATTGATTCCAGTATAGCGAAACTGTTTATGAATATGCCGTCAATTTTTGTTTGTTTTAAAAATGTGATGAATTTTTTGATTTCTATTAAATCTTCTTCTGTTATATTGTGTTTGAAATTTACAAAGATTTTGCAATTATTTTTGTGAGCTTTTTCAATAAATTCATTAATATATTCAAAACTGCCGCCGCAAGAAGGTAAAAATTTGTGGTGGTAAACATAAAAATTTCTACATTTTACATAAGGCAAAAAGTTGTCTATATCTTCCGGTTTTTTGATAGGAGATGTTATAGTAATTTCATTCATCTGTATTATTATAAATTTATTTTGTTAAACATTGAAGAAATGTAAACATTTATTAACTGTAACAATTGTTCAGTTAAATTTAATATATTGCAAAAATACTATATATAGCTTAGTTTAAATAAAAACATTTGCCATAATTTATATACTGTAATAAAATTATATTAAAATTATATTAAAATCAGCTTTTTGTATGTTTGTTACATCAGTTGATTTATATTAAATTATTAATTAAGAATGTTAGCAATTAGTATGAAGAGAGTGTAAATGGGAATCTTAGGTTATCCGAATATGGACGATGGAAATCACGACGGAGCATTTGGTGATTATTCTGACATATATTCGAATTTTTCAGAAGAAGAAAATACTTTAGCAGGTTCAGGCGAAGAAACCTTTGGAGATACCGCCTCTGCGGGGAATAGTGCTGTAAATGAGACTTATGCGGCGAATCAACAAAACAAGCCGCAGGAAGATACAGCAAGCACTGATTTTCAAAATTATTCACCTGCCAAACAAAATGACAACAGCAGATTGACAATATATTTGATTGTTCTTGGGCTTGTTCTTGTAGCTGCCGTAGGTTTATTCTTCTACAAAAAGAATATGTCATCTCAGGATGTTGTATCCTCCGAGCAGGCAATGGGTGATTATTTTTATGACAAAGCCGAACAAAATGTTTCTGCACAAGCTCCGCAGGCAGATGCACAAGCTACTGAAACACAAAGTCAACAGCAAAATTTGGCTACAGTTGATGTCGATTTAACCGCAAATACTGCTGCGGTTCCTTCAGCAGCAACACAAAATGATAAGGCACAAGCAGTGAAAAAAGACGGTGCTGACAAGCCTTTAACGGCATTAGAAAAAGCAATGGCTAAGAAAAAAGCAGACGAGCAAAAGGACAAATTGAGCTTTGGCGGAAATTCTGTGGTCATTCCTGTTTCGGCTGGCGGACGACCTGATCCGTTCTTGCCATACGGTGTACAATCCCCAGCCGCTTCAAAACCTCAATTTGATTTGGTTGCACCGCCTATGGATGTACCGGAAGCCGATCCTATGACAGAAAAAATATTTAACTTTAAGTTGACAGGTATCATGTATGATAATGTAAGACCTTCGGCTATATTGAGTATAGATGATACTGAACAGCTTGTTCACAAAGGTGATATAGTCGCAGGATACAAGATTCTTGATATAAAGAAAAAATCTGTAGTTGTAAAATACAATTCAAATACATATGAAATATGTGCAGGTCAAAATCTTGAAACAGGTGTAAATCTCAATCCGGTTTCTGTTTCAAATCAATTTGGCGGAGCATATAGCCAGTCATCAAATGTAATACAGTTTAACAATTAAAATACAAATAATTAATAGGAGTCATCATAAATGTTTAATGACAAATCAAATGAAAAAAAGAGGAAGTTAGCAGCAGCAATTGCAGGAACTGCTGTTTTGGCACTTGCTTTGACTTTCGGCTATACTACTGTTGCCGAAGCTCAAATGAAAGCCTCTGTGTCAAAACCTGCTTTGAGAACTGAATACAAAAGCACTGATATGATTGATCTTTCCGGTGTGGTAAATTTGCACAACGGTGAACAAAAAATCAGCGTAAGTTTAAGAGATTCTGATTTGAAACCGGCGTTAAGAATGATTGCCGATAAAGCGGGATTGAATATTATATTCCACAGCTCTGTAGAAGGAAAAGTTACTTTAGACCTTGTAAATGTGTCATTGAATGATGCATTTAAAATGGTAATGCAAGCATGTGATTTGTCATATGTTATTGACAACGGTACTTTGATAGTTATGTCAAAAGATGCAAGTTTGACGTCTGATATTAGCAAACAAAACATGATGACAATTCCTGTCAAATACGCAGATGCAACAAAAGTTGCAGATTTCTTAAACAGCAACGTATTTTCTACTAACAGACCGGGTTTGTCAAATAACAAAATTGTTGTAACAAACCCTGTTACAAACGAACTTGTTATATTTGGTACAATGAACGACTATAAAATGGCACAAAAAATCGTGTCAAAAATAGATGTTGCACCAAAAACAGTTTCATTCAGAATAAACCATACAACACCGAAAGAAATGGCTACACTTATTTGCCAATCATTGTTCCCTGATGCAAAAATGGGTTCTACAGGTGCTGCCGGCGGTGCTGGTGCTGCTGCTCCAGGCGGTGCAATGCCTGCTTTGGGTACTATGACAGGCGGAGCTACTTCTTCCGGTTCTTCAGGCAGCGGTTCTGGGTCATCAAGCAGCTCTTCTAAATCTTCATCAAGCGGTTCCGCAAAAGCTGATGAGATTGCACTCGGTAAAGGTGTTGTAGCTTGTACTGTTAAAAGTGATGTAAAAAATGATAAATTAACTTCATTGGGCGGTGCGTCTCTTACTGTTACGTACTTCCCTCAAAAAGGTACAATAAATGTTACGGGCGGTTCTGAAGCACAGGCTGAAATGATAAAAAGCTTTATAGCTTCAAATGACAAGAAACAGCCGCAGGCATTTATGGAAGTTCAGATAGTAGAGCTTTCTGAAGATGGTTCAAAAACGTTTAACAACACTTGGAATATCATGACTCCGTTCTTTGCTGCAAGTTTTGGTGCAAACGGTCTTGCTTCCACAAACCCGATGTTCTTCACAGGCGGACCTTACATGGGACGTGATGAAAGCGGAAATCCGGTACAAATGTTTGACCGTCATAGAGGAAAGAATACTCTCGGATGGAGTATCACATACCTTATCGAAAACGGCAAAGGCAGAATTCTTGCCAACCCGAAACTTATAGTTACAAATGGCCAAAAATCAGTTATTGACCTTACATCTGACTATGTAAAATCAGTTGATGAAGAAATCATGACAGAAGGTGCAATGCTGGGCGGCTTCGGTGTTACAAGAACATATGAAATCGGTGAAGATATGGGCATATCTGTTGAAATGACACCGTTCATTAGTCCTGACGGATATGTAACATTGAATTTAAAACCTAATTATGCAACGAAAAAAGAAGAAGTTACTTCAGTCAGTGTTCAAAATCCGGATCTTCCTATTACGGCAGCCGTACTTCTTCAAAGAAGAAACATGGAAATTAACAACGTAAGAATCAAAGACGGAGAAACACTTGTTCTCGGCGGTATGATTCAGGAAGAAGAAAAGAAAGAAGTTACAAAACTTCCGTTCTTGGGTGATCTCCCTGTTATAGGCAGTGTATTCAGAAATACACACACAGAAAATACAAAATCTGAGCTTGTAATCATGGTTACACCGCACATAATCAAAGACACGGAAGATGTAGCATCAGCTGAAACTGAAAACTTATAATTTCGAAACTAATTAATCCGCCGGTCTTCAAAAAACCGGCGGATTAAAATAACCTTTAGAAGACAAAGATGAATATAGAAACCGTAAATAAGATAAAGAATAATATAAATTCCAAATTTGCTGAACTTTTTACAAAAGCTGATTTGGAGAGCAAAAAGTTTGTTCCTATAAATAAACAAGCAGGTTTTTTCTATGTTGTTGTACCGGAACAGGCGAACAAATCGGCAGTGAGCGAATTTATTGCATCTAAAGACAAAGACACTCTTAAATTTATTTCTTTGGACGAGAGCAGTTTTAATGATTTGCTGAATTTTTATGTTTCATCTTTTTATTCTGAGGTGAATAATTCTGAAACTGCTGCAAGCAATAATGAAGTACAGAATGTTGAGAAGCCCAAAGTTGAGTTTCATGATGATTCTCATAAAGACGGTGCACCGAAGAAACGTATCGGTGAAATTCTTATCGAAAAAGGCATGATTACTGAAGAGCAGCTTGTTGAAGCACTGACACAGTGTAAAAAGACAGGTACTCCTATAGGTTCAATGCTTGTTTCTCTGGGATTTATCGATGTTGATCAGTTGAAAGATGCACTTTCTTTTCAACAGGGCTATTCACACGTTACAGCTTCTCAGTTAAATATTTCTGAAAGCATAATAAAAATTCTCCCTGAAGATTTTATTAGAGAAAATAAACTTATACCTCTTTCTTCTGACGGACGTTTTCTTGATATCGGTATGGTTAACCCGGATAACAAGAAAGCTCTCAATGAGGTTATATATTTAACAGGTTTGAGACCGAGAGTATTGTTGATGAGCTATATGGAATACAAAAGCTGTATCAACAAATATTTCGGCAGAACCCGTAAAGAAACAAAAGAGATTATCCGTAAAATTGAACAGGAAGCTCTTGAGTTTGAAGTTGAAGAGTCTTTGTGGGAACAGGTTGAAAGGGAACTTGAAGATACTTCTGGTGCTGTTGCAAATTTTGCTACAAAAATTATTACTGACGCGATTGATTTGAAGGCATCAGATATTCATATTGAACCAAGACTTGATTGTTATACAGTAAGATATAGAATTGACGGTATATTAAGACGTGTATTAGATTTGCCGAGCAAGGTAGAATCGTCGTTGATTGCTCGTTTTAAAGTATTGTCCAGAATGAACATTGCCGAGCACAGACGTACTCAAGACGGTACATTTACTGTTAAATATAACGGTATTTCTTATGATTTCCGTATAAATACTCTTCCCGTTGCCGGCAAAGAAAAAATGGTTATCCGTATTTTGGCCCCTGCTGCCAGTATTAAGACGGAAGATAAAATTATTAAAATCGTCGGTGGTACGGAAGATGATCTCGCAAGAATAAATAAAATGGTGTCAGCACCAAACGGTATTATCTTGGCTGTAGGTCCTACAGGTTCCGGTAAAACAACTACGCTGTATTCAATTTTGAAAAGTTTGAATAATGAAGGTGTTAACATTACTACACTGGAAGACCCTGTAGAAATTAAGATTGACGGCTTGAACCAGTCTCAAATTAACCCGAAAGCAGGTATTACATTTGCTTCTTGTATGAAAGCTATTTTGAGACAAGACCCTGATATCATACTTATCGGTGAGATTCGTGACTTTGAAACTCTTGAAACTGCTATTGCAGCTGCTTTGACAGGTCACCTTGTGTTGAGTACACTTCACACAAACTCTGCTGCTGCAACTATTACACGTTTGATTCAAATGGGTGCTGCGGATTATTTGATTTCTTCTACATTGACAGGTATCATTGCACAGCGTCTTGTCCGTAGATTGTGTCCGAAATGCAGAGAAGCTTACCATGCTTCTTTGGAAGAAGCAAAACTTGTTGTTTCGACACCTGAAGAGCAGCAGGAATTTATGAAGCGTACAATATACAGACCAAAAGGCTGCTTTGACTGCAACAACGAAGGTTACAAAGGACGTTTGGGCTGTTATGAAGTCATGCTTATAAACAAAGAAATCAAAAAAATGATTGCTCACAGTGCACACGATGTTGAACTTGAAGAAGCGGCTGTCGGCATGGGCATGAAAACACTGCAAACTTCTTGTTTGGGTCATATACTGAGAGGCGAAACAACCATAAGCGAATTTGTTCGTGTACTTGGTCCTGTTACTGAATAATAGTGAGAAATACGGGTATTTAATTAATGACAATATATAACTATATAGCTTTAAGAAACGGTTCAGAGATAGTTAACGGTAAAATAGATGCAGATGATGTGAAGGCTGCACGTGAGGCTATCAGAAATTTGGGTTTGACGCCTACTAAGGTGTTTGAAGATTCAAGCAAAGTTTCTGCACCGAAAGTCAGACTGAGTCCTTTATCTTTGCAGGAACTTATTGATTTTACAGGTACATTCAGAACACTTATTTCAACAGGTGTACCTATTATAGAAGGTCTTGTGTTCCTTGAAAAAGATGCTGTATCTTCGAGAATAAGACTTCTTGCCAGAGAAATAAGAAAACAGGTAATTGCCGGTGCGACATTTGCCGATACGGTTGCTAAATATCAAGAAATATTCGGAAGTATTTATGTCGGTTTGACAAAAGCCGGCGAAGATTCCGGTGAAATGGAAAAAACTCTCGAGCGTCTTTCCGACCTTTTGAAAAAGCAGGCAGCAATCAAGGGACGTGTAATCGGTACTTTGATATATCCTTGTTTTGTTATTGTACTGGCTATTATTGTAGTTACGGTCATGCTGATGTTTGTATTTCCTGCTTTTAAGGAAATGTTTGATCAGTCAGGTGCACAACTTCCTATTTTCACACAGATTTGTATTGATTTGGGTGAATTTTTGAAAAAATACTGGGCACTGACTTTGATATCTCCTTTTATCATAGGCGGACTTATTTATACAGCGTTTAAAAATCCTACTTCAAGAAAAATACTTGATGAATTTTTCTTAAGAGTACCTTTGGTAGGAGAGATGTTAAAGTATGCAAACTTTTCGAACTTTATTACAGTAATGTTTGTTGCTTATGAGGCAGGTATTCCTATTGTTGACTGTTTGCATCTGGGCAACTTGACCATAGATAACCGTACGATAAAAACAAAAATTACTAATGCTATCAACAAAGTGCAGCAAGGTACGCACCTTTCTACTGCGTTGAGAAGTGAAAATATAATACCTTCTATGGTTTTGTTTATGATTGCAACAGGTGAACAAACAGGTAAATTGGGTGAATTGCTTAACCAAGCCGTAATATTCCTTGACAAAAAGCTTGATGATATTATTGATGCTTTAACAAAAATGATTGAGCCTCTTATGCTTATTGTAATCGGTAGTATTGTAATGTTTTTGGCACTGGCTTTGTATCTGCCGTTGTTCCAATCATACCAGTTATCATAAAACCATGTAAAAATATAACCCTAAAAACAAGGAGCGAAAATGACAGAAGATTTTGAACACAATATGGAACCTTTTGAAGTAGAAGAGTTGGGTAATGACGACTTTACAAACGGTGTTTGGTCAGAACGTGTCCTTGTAATCACTCAGGATTATGAAATCAAGGGTTATGTTTTTATGCCCAAAATCGGTAAAAGAAGCCGTGTTTTGTCTGATATTCTTAACGGTAAAAAACGTTTTGTTGCGATAAAAGACTGTGAAGTTGCATACAGACAACTTCCAAACAGAAGAACTGAATTTCATGATTTTGTGCAGCTTAATATAAATTCTATCATTATACTGCGTCCGACTTGTAACGAAGAATAACAAGTTTTATTTAAGCAAATTATAACAACCGTTGAATATAAATAAATGGAAAAAAAGATAAGAAATACAAATTTACTCAAAATGCTTACATCTGAGGAGTTTGTTGATTTTTGCAATAAAAAGCTTATACCTGAAATGGCTCTGCTGGAAAGGCAAAGAGTTGCAAAGTTAAAAATGTTGAAGGTTCTAAATAATATTCTTAGAATCAATACTGTTGTTATGATTTTAGGTTTTGTAGTCGGTTTTATATTATGTATAATCGGTAAAATAAACTCATATAATTCTATTGAGAACATAAGTACTATATTTTTAATAATTTCTGTATGTGCTTCTCTAATTTTTGCTATGTGCAATTGTATTTTTAAATATATAACAGATCCAATTATCAGAGATTGTAAAGTTGTTCTTTATTCTATTCTGATGTCGTTTTTTGGAGAATTTAAGTATTACGACAAAAACTTAAATATTCTTGAATACGAAAACTTTCAAAAACATGTAGAAAAACTTAAGTTTTTTAAAAAGTTTAATATATATATGTGTGATGACATTGTTAAAGGCAGGTACAATGGCTTGAATTTAACAATTGCAGATATTCTTCTACAGTATAAAAGTGAACATCAAAAAGACAATATTGAAGATATATTTGACGGCATATTAATTTGTTCCGACTGTAATAAAAACTTTCATTCAACTACCGTAGTAAGGCTGGATGCAGGTGTTTTGAATAAGCTTAACAAGGTTGCTGGTTTACAATGCGTAAGGCTGGAAGATCCTGTGTTTGAAAAAGCATTTGAGGTTTATTCAAACGACCAGGTAGAAGCAAGATATCTGTTGACAACATCTTTTATGGAAAGGCTGCTGGCAGTTCAAAGAAAGTTAAAAATGCCTGTAACATGTTCATTTGAGAACGGAAATATATATATTGCAATTCATTCAACCAAAAACTGGTTTGATATACCTATAGAAGACTGTTGTTTGACTGACATAAAAACATATCAAAAAATACTGATTGATTTGATAACTGTTTTGTCAGTGCTGGACACAATACGTGCTGACAGTAATATAGGTTTGTAGTATGAAAAAAATATAAGGTCAACATTAAATGAATTTTTATAATAAAACGTTATCTTTTTTAAATGATTTTAAATATTACGATAAATATTTTAATGCTGATGTATATGAATCGTTTAAATACGAAGTTCAAAATTTAAAACTTTTCCCTCAAAATAATTATTTTTCTTGTGATTACCTATTAAAAGGAGATTATAAAGGTATAAAGGTAACAATAGGAAATATTCATCTTAAATACAAGGAAAGGAAATTAATAGCATTTTTGTCAGGGATATCAGAAACCGATGTGTTTGATGGCATCATTCTTTGTTTTGACAGTAAAAAAATTTTTACATCAACAACTGTTGTGAGAGTAGACTGTGGTACAATTTTTAATAAGTTCTGCTCCATTAAGGGTTTAGAAACGGTAAGGCTTGAAGATCCGGTTTTTGAAAAGAAGTTTGAGGTATATTCTTCAGACCAAGTGGGGGCAAGATACCTTTTGACAACGGCATTTATGGAGAGATTATTAAAAGTTCGAAAAAAATTAAAAGTGCCTGTTTTTTGTTCTTTTGAAAACGGGTGTGTGTATATTGCAGTAAAATCTAATTTTAAAACTTGGTCGCTGAATGACATTAACAGTCTGTTATATGTTAATAAGAATATTTCCGTTGATTTGGAAATGATTTTCTCTATTATAGATACCTTGCACGCTAATGAATCAATAGGAATGTAGTATGAAAAATAAAACGAAAAATACAGATTTGATAATGCAAATAGTCTCTGACGAGTTTATAAACTTTTGCAGGCAAAAAATTGTTCCTGAGCTTCAGCCGCTTGAAACACAGCGAAAGTGGTATATTGCGGGTGCCTCAATTGTAGGGGGCATTGGATTAATATTATGTTTGTATATTTTGAATGCTTTTATAATTGGTGGTTTAAAATATGAATCAAAATATTTTGTGGACGGAATTTATACACTTTTTGTAATTATAGGTTTTTTTAATTTTTTGATTTATATAATATTAAAGCACTACAAAGCAAAGGCAAAAGAAACCGTTTTTGAAAAATTGTTTTCTTTCTGGGGTAATTTCAAGTATTATCCTAAACGTTCAGGCATTTATAATGACAATGAAACATATATTCACGATTTGAATCTGTTTAGCGAATTTAACAGATACAACTGTGATGATTTTATATCAGGCGAGTATAACGGGCTGAAAATGGACATACAGGAGCTTGATTTAAAATATGTAACAGGCTCAGGCAGGAACAGAAGAGTTGTTCAAATCTTTAAGGGAGTTCTTGTTATTTCCGACTGCAACAAAAAATTCAGCGGAAAAACAGTTATAACAACAGATAAAGGTGTTTTCAACTCTTTAAACGGATTGTTTTCGGAACTTGGGAATGTAAAATTGGAAGACCCTGTGTTTGAAAAGTATTTTGAAGTTTATTCTTCGGATCAAATAGAGGCAAGGTATCTTTTGACGACCGGATTTATGAATAGGCTGGTCAAAAGTGCTGCAAAAAACAAGGATATGAAAATTATGTGTTCTTTCGAACATGGAAAAATAAATCTGGCTTTAGAGTGTTCAAAAGATTGGTTTGAAATTCCTGTGACAAAACCCGTTACGGACATAAGAAATTACCAGTCAGTACTTATAGAACTTGCCGGTATTCTTTCTGTTTTTGATACACTTAAAATTGAACAAAATATCGGTATGTAGACGAATTGTTGAAAAGTTTTTATTGATACAAAAACAGCTTTGATACAAAATACAATTATGTATGAAAAAGTTTTTGAAAAATTAGCAAAATCTGATTTTAGAAGCCGTTTTAAATTAAAATCCAATGACCTTTTGTATATTGAGAAAAAAGGATTTGATACAATAAAACAGCATGCACGTGATTTTGTTTCAAAAAGAATTGCTCCGGAATATATTCCCAATGACGGCAGACAAACCCCGACAAAAGGGCATCCTGTTTTTGTGGCTCAACATGCGACAGCTACTTGCTGTAGAGGCTGTATAAACAAATGGCATAAATTCCCTAAAAATGTTTGCTTGACGGAAAAACAGCAGGAATATATTGTTGATTTGATTATGGAATGGATAAAAAGACAGGTTGGTTAATATGATTGAAAAAACTAATGTAATGAGAATCCTTGACAGGTACAAAATAGAATATAAACACTATTCTTATGTCGATACGGATGCTGTCAGCGGAGCGGAAGTCGCAGCAGTCTTGCACCAAAATCCCGACCAGGTTTTTAAAACACTGGTGACCGTTTCAAAATCAAAGAAATATTACGTTTTTATGGTGCCTGTGTCAAAAGAATTGGATTTGAAAAAAGCTGCACATTGTACAACGGAAAAATCTATTGAAATGATAAAATCAAAAGAACTGCTGCCTCTGACGGGCTACATTCACGGAGGATGCTCTCCCGTTGGTATGAAAAAAACTTTTCCTACAGTTATTGATATTTCTGCCAAAAATTTTGATACTATTATATTCAGTGCAGGCAAAATCGGATATCAAGTGGAAGCTGATGTAAATAATTTGCAAAAAATCCTGAAAGATATAAAATTTGAGGATATTACCGTAGTTTAAACTCAAGTTTTGGATGGAGGAATGCTAAGTCAGATACGAAGTATCTGCGAGCAGTATAGAAATTTGTTCGAATCCACAGCGACAGA
>CALURG010000063.1 GCA_944323115.1 Candidatus Gastranaerophilales bacterium | reverse complement strand
GGACCATATAGTAATTGTTGCGGTTAAGACTCCTACAAAGCTTTCGGATGAAGAGAGAAATCTTTACAGAAGACTGTATGAAATTCAAAATAATCAAAAAGCTAAACAGCAGGCTTCTATAATGGATAAGGTAAAAGGAGTATTCCAGTAATGTTAAAATATGCAGCAGGAGAGGTAACTCGTATATTTTTGGTATCAGTATTTGTGCTTTTACTCGGCTTACCGTCTTTTACTGCGACTATTCCTGAAAATATCCAAAAATTTATCAACAAAGATTTCCCAAAAACTACTTTCAGGTTTGACGGCATGATTATATTACCTGATAATACTCTTTATCTGCCGTTATTTCCGGCAAAGATTTTAAATCCGGAAACTATTGCAATAAAGCAGACTTATCCGGGCGGCAAAACTTTTTCCTCAAAACCTGATGTTGTTATATTGAATAATGACTTTGCGCTTTTAAAAGTACTGAATGATCCGCGCGGTTATAAAACTGTTGCAAAGATAACAAATCCTCCGTTGGAACTCAGAACAGGTCTTTTGCCTCAGGATATGCTGGTTCCGCAGGGGCTTGTTATTCCGGAAAATTTGAAATCCATAGTAGGAAATCTTCAAATCAAGACCGTAAATGATCCGGGCATTAGAGTTGAAAATTCAAAACCTGTTATATCGGAGCTTTCCGGTTCAACTTTAAAAACTCTTTCTTCAATTCCCCCGTTAAAAAATAAGAGTTTTTTTGTTTCGTCCCCGTATTCCAAAAATATTCAGGTTTTTAACCCAGGTGCAAAAGCTCCTGAGTATTCTCTCAAACAGATTAATGTGCCGATTTCAATTCAGGCTTATGATAAATTTTTACTTGTCACTTCTTATGACAAGCCGTCCGTTGATGTTATTTCTTTAGCTGATGATCAGATTATTAAACAAATTTACACTAAAACGCAACCTGATGAAATAGTAATTGACAGGAATAAAAATATTGCATATATATCAAGTTCTATTGATTCAAGCATCTACATGCTAAATCTTGAAACAATGACTTTGTCCAAGCAGATAAAAATTACCGGTATGTGCGAAAAACTGACTCTTTCTGATGACGGTACAAAGCTTTTTTATTATGACAAAAAGACTCGTGATATCTGGGCAATAGAACTTGATAACAACTATCTTTTGAAAGAAATCGGCAAATTCCCTAACGTTTCAAAAATTGCATTTGTGAATAACAAAATATATATAACAAGCAGGACAAAAAATCGTCTTGCAATTATTGACTATTCTACAATAGGATTGATTGCTGAAATTGAAATTTGCCAAAAGCCGGTAGATATGCTGACTTTTCATGACAGATTATATGTTCTTGGCGCAGGTGATAACTCTATACAGATTATTGATACAAAAACAGATCAGTTAACAGATTCAATTTATTTAAATACAAATGGATTTTCTACAAAACTTAACCATATAGAAGGAACAAATATTGCACTTATCACTGATACAAAAGCTTCATTATACACTGTTTTTGATCTCGGGACAAATAAGGTTATAAAATCCATACCGATTGATATTCCTGCAAGTTCTATTGTTGTAACTGAAAAGGTGCAGAAGATTAAATAAAAATGATAACTTATTTTGATGAAACAACAGAAAATGTTCTGAAAAATTTGGAACAAACTCAAAAGCAATTCTGGAATATTGCGCGTGTAACAGGCGAGTTTTTATATACCCTGGTGAAAGCAGAAAAGTCAAAAAATGTGCTTGAAATTGGGACTTCAAACGGATATTCCGGTATCTGGCTCGGCAAAGCAGTAAAAGAAAACGGAGGACATCTGACGACTATTGAGTTTTATGATAAAAGACTTGATATAGCAAAAGAAAATTTTAAAATTTGTAATGTGGATGATGTAATAACTACATTGAAAGGCTCTGCTTTAATGCATCTTGAATATTTGCCTGATGATTTTACAATTGATTTTGCATTTGTTGATGCCAATAAAGGCGAGTATGTGAAATATTTTGAATTTATAGATAAGCACATGGAAAAAGGCGGGATTATTGCTTGTGATAATGTTTTGTCGCATGAGGTTAAGTGTAAGCCTTTTATAGATGCAATAAATTCCCACCCTTATTATGAAAATGTTATATTACCGTTGCCTGCAGGATTGTCACTTGCCAGACGGATAAAATAATATTATTTATTTTTACCATTTGTTGATAGCAAATGCCATAACAATAATTGATGCTATACCTTTCAGAGTGTCACAAACAGGTGTAATCCAGTCGTTACCGGCAATTCTTCTCGGTACAACAATTGTATCGCCCGGTTCTATTGAACTGCCATTAGAAATCTTTTCGGCACGACCGTTTACTGATACTTTGTATAATCTGAATTTGTTTGCGTTAGGCGTATAGCCGCCAACTTCTTTAATATAATATTTTGCATTAGCGCCTTTTTTGAATACAAATGACTGTTCGTTATAAACTTCTCCGATTACACTTACATGATTTGAAGTTCTCGGAATATAAATATCATCGCCGTCCTGTACTTCAATATTATCTAGGTCTTTAATTTTGTCTAAATTGTTATTTTGTATATTAAGAGCTATCTGACCGTTGTATTTGTCTGCAATATTTTGATCATCCGCTTTTAACATCTCAAGCATATCCATTTTTGATTTTTGATCGCCTTCAGACGGTTTGTATGCACTTGCCATACGTCCTTCAATAAGTTTTATGTCGCGCTCATTGTTTTTGTGAGCAAGCTCAACCTGTTTTCCCTGCAAATTTGTTCTTTTAAATACAATTCCGCGCAAATCAGCTTCCTGTGTCAGACCGCCTGCCATTTCTATCATATCAACAAGTCTTTTGCCTTCAACAAATGTATAAATTCCCGGTTTTTTTTTTTTTTTTTAAACTTTAACTGTTTTCATTACTTCGTTTCCGCGAAGTGTTCTGAAGAAGATTTTTTCATCAGGCATAATAGAAATTGATTTAATCCTGTCGGAATTAATCATAATATCATAAAGATAATAAACCTGAGTTGCACCGCTCGGGCTTGTAATTTCAACAGCAACGTTCTCAGCAGGAATAAGTTTGTTTGAATTTGCCGTTCCGCCAGCAAGTTGTACATCATCTTTTTCTACAGAACCTTTATATGAAACTTCCGGTTCTTTAGTTTCTTCCTGAGTTTTGGTATCTACATCGGATTCTATAAACTGGATATCAGTCATAACGTCATTCAATGTCATACCTGTTATGTATGTAAGGTGTTTGGGAAGATTTATACATCCGTAAACGTCTACAAACATTGAATTTGTGTTTTTATAAACATTAATAACGTCACGCGCCTGTAAAACAGGATCATTCATACCTGCAAAGAATTCTTTTAAGAAAATAGGAATAGTTTCAATAGAATTGTCTTTGCCTGAAATTCTTCTGATAACAGCCTGATTTATAAATGTTTCTTCAAGTAATTCATCTTCGCTTTTCAAAATATCGGACAATCTCATACCTTCTTTGTATGCGTAAGTTGCAGGGTGTTTTACGTTGCCTTGAATTGTTACGATATTTTCTGCGGTGTTGTAGAGTTCTCTGAATTCAACAGCATCACCGCTTTTAAGTTTTGTATTTTTTGCCTCGTTCCATGCAACATTTTGTGCAACTCTCTGCTTAGAATTTGGATCAAGACCTGTCAAAGTAACTTCTGTTACCTGAGTTGCAGGTAAAAGTCCGCCTGCAAAAGTTATTATTTTTTGAAGATTTTCGCCATCTTTTATTTCATAAATACCCGGAACAGTTACACCGTTTTTAATTGCAACAACATCGCCGATTTTATCTACAAATAT
>CALURG010000062.1 GCA_944323115.1 Candidatus Gastranaerophilales bacterium | reverse complement strand
CGGGTAAATTGTTGAAGCCTTGTCAAAATAGTATTTTTGCAATCCGGCAGGGCGGCTTTCTTTGAATGAAGCAACGAGTTCGCTTGCACCAAGATAACAAATGTCTCTGACAAAATTGAAATTCACTCTTGTCATTTCATCAAAGAGGAATGCTTCGGCAAGTTTTGTGCAGCGGAAGGTAATTTCCTCTTTTTCAATTAACCCGATACACAATGCAGCATCAAACAATGCATCTACCGTATATCTGTCAACATTGCAGTCTGAAATAATTTCCCGCTTTGTTGCCGGAGATTTTTCCAGCCTCGAGAGAATACCAAACTCCAGCAATGCCTCAACCACCTGAAAACTAAAAGGAGCAAAGGCAATTTTTTGTGCTTGAGTGAGTGCTTCCACTCTCGATGTACCGGATTTTTTGTTTCTTCTGTATTTTAACTTTGTTGATTTTTCTTCCATAATGTACTTAAAATTATATCATGGATACACTGAATATATTTTTTATAAGAAAAGATGACATTCTAAAAAAAGCAGACAAAAACTCTTTGTATTCTTTTCTTGAAGACAAAAAATTCGGTTCGCAAAAAAGAAAAGATGAGTTTTGTCTCGGACGGTTTCTTGTAAAATACGTTTTAAAACAAATTTATAAACAAAATGATACTGAAATAATTGTTGAAAACAAAAAGCCAAAAACAAAAGACAATGTTGTCAAATTCAGCATCTCACATTCAAAAGATATAGTTCTGGCTGCGTTTTATGGCGGTGAAATCGGAGCTGATATCGAATTTATGAAAGACAGAGACTTTGACAGACTTTTTGCGTATTATAATTTACCCCCAAAAAACAAAACTTGTGAAGATAAGAAAAAATTTTTCTACCGTTTTTGGACACAATATGAAGCACAAATAAAATTACAGCAGCCTGTGCAAAGTGGAATTATACTTAAATTTTTTAAAGATTATATGCTCTCTGTCTGTTCTTCATGTTCCGGTGCTGATATGAGAAGCAAACTCAAAATATACGAACTTACCAGCCCCAGCGTGAGTACAAGCCCAAGAGAACTTATCAACTTGAAACTGGTCATAGACAGCAGTAAAAACGAAAACACACTCGTTGCACAGGAAATCAACACGGCGGCGTTTGATGCTGTCGAGTTTTTTGCACCGTTAAATCTGAAAACAGAATAATCAATACTAAAACCTGTAATTAAAAACATTGCCAGTATATGAAACAGACTCACACCTTGATGGAAAAAGCCGAGAACACCAAGCGTAAACATACACCCCAGAACAGACGGCATAAGTATTTTTGCCGCATTTTTCGGCTTAAAGATTATTGAAAGTCCTGCGAATAGCAGCAAAATCACTGGTAAAATCAAAGACATACAGGCTTTTCTGCAAGCACTGACTTTGTTTGAAATATCATGTTTTAAATCAACATACCTTGCCTCAGGATTTTGAGAGACAATAGTTTCAATAGTTTTTTTATCAACAGCAGTATTCTTTAATATAATCACAGAAGTATTTTCTGCAACCAAAAAGTCTTTTAAAGCCGGCATAGGAAGTTTATTCAAGGTCAAATATCCCATTCTCACAGATGTATTGAGCAGTCTGGTTCTGTTTTTTTCAGACAAAAATGTTGCATAGTTGTTAAGTTCTCTTTTGTAGAGTTTTTTCCTTAGTTCCAAATTTTCCTGCTGCTGTTTTTTAGACGGAACAAACTTGCTTAGTGCATAAAATTTGTCAACAGGCAGGTAGTGTGTGATTTTTTCTTCATTTTCAAGTAGGTTTTGAAGATCTTTCCCTTTTACAACAAAAAATGTTATATCCGAAGCATTTTGAGAAAGCTCTGCATACAATTGTTCCGCAGCAGCAAGTGCTTTCGACGGTTTGTACATATCTTTTATGTCATCATTGAATTTTATCTGAAAAATGCCGAGCAGTGAAAATGCAAAAAGCACTGCAACTATGATTTTTTTTGTTTTTTTGTCGGGAGAATAAGAAAAAATCTCCGGCAACTGCATTCTGTCAGAAACTTCAAGAGATATCTTTTCGCATATTGCGGGATAAAAAAGCACAACAAACAGATAAACACAAAACAATCCGGTCGCCGTAAATACAGCTATCTGCTGCAAGAGAATTATTTTTGAAAACAGCAGAATCAAAAAAGCACACACTGTTGTGAGCATACTTGTTGTCAAACTTTTAAACACGGATGTAAGATTGTTGTTATGTGCAAAAAAGTGAAATGAATAATCAACACAAATCCCAATCAGTGTTGTTGAGAATACAAAAGTCAAAATATGAATTGAGTCAAACAACGCACATGTCAGCAAATACCCCGTAAGTATTCCTGTTGAGAGACTAAGAGCAATAGGTATTAAAAGACGGAAGGTTCTAAAATACAATTTGCACAAAAGAACAATAAACAGAATTGAAAGACAACAAATTATGTTTATCTCAACCATTGATTTTGAACTGGCATAATACGTATGAACCGGTGCACCGCTCAAGTATATTGTTGTATCGGGTATGTCTTTTTCAATCTTCTGTTTCGCATTTACAACCTTTTTCATTTCTTTGTTTAAAAGTGATGGAGAAAGTGCTATTTCATCTTTTATGCGAAGATTAATAATCTCATAGAAAACTCCGTCTCTTTCAATCAGACCTGTGTTTTCTCCGGATCCCAAACTTTGCAGATAATCACTGAACAGAAGGAATGGATCCTCTTCTATAGGAAGAAAATTCACACTCATTGGGCTGTATAATCGTTCCATCGCTTCCATTTTGACAAGTTCATAGTCATAGTGTTTTATCAAAGAAGCGGTTCTTAGTGACAACAGATTTGCACAATAAAACTTGTATGTATTCAAAACCTCTCTGACATCAGCATTTTGAGAAATATCTTTTTGGAAATGGTCTTGAGAAACTATATCATAAAGCTCTTTTTTAGCATTTTCTATATTTTCGGGATCTTTTGAACTTATTGTTATACTGAATTTTCCTGAATATTTTCGGCTCAAATCAACGAGCAGCTCATCGTGTTCACTGTTTGAAAGAATAGCTTTCAGTATGTTTGTTTGTGTTTGTTTAGGATGAAATATACAAAACACAAGTAAAGACAGTATTGTCGTAATGTAAACTATTCTCAATCCCGTAAGTATTTTATTTTTGTCCATCTATTTGCAGTCCGTAAATGTTTGTGTCGTTTTTATACTGGTAGCATCAATTATTATTTTGTTTATGCGGCCTTTGCCATTTGTGGTTGAGCCGAATATCTGAATGTTTTTCATCTCTCCTTGAAGCTGTCCTTCTGCCTTTGGAGTCAAGGCAAGTATCCAGCCTGTTTTTGTATTCATATGATACAAATCAAAGTTTTTTTCAAGATATGAATAATCATTGTTTGTAATAGATTTTATGACTTTGTTTACAACTTTGTTTTGGCCGGAAGTGTACGATGCGGTGGATTGAATCGGATATGTAGTTTCAAAAATTACACCTTTATCTTTAATAAATTTGAAATTTCCTCCTGATTTTAGAGTTACATTTGAAGATTTCATCAGTTTTTCCTGAGAAAATTTACAAGAGGTGCTTTCAAAAACAGGTGCATTTTTTGCTGCACTATCTGCTGTAACTTTGTAAGAAAAAACATCATGTGCACCTGCTTCAACACAAGATAACAAACAAAGCAATACAAAAAATGCTGTCTTTTTCATTCTTTAAAATCCTCTACCTTTTTCAAAAAAGTCTTTGACGCTTTGTAAACAGTTTCACCGGTTTCAATGTCAACTCTGATTTGCATGCTTTTTGCCTGAAAGAGTTTTTTGCCTGTTTCGTCATCCGTAATCACGTACTTTATAACCATTGCCGGTTCAAGTTCTTCAAGTGTTGTCTTTACGTTCAGTTTTTGTTTAAATACCGCTGATTTTATAAACTTCATTTCCATTTTTGCTACAGGATAGGCACTTTTTTCAATCCTCATATCATCGTAAGTGTAGCCGAGTTTTTCTAGCATATCACATCTTGCCGCTTCAAGATATTTTATATAGTTGCCATGCCAGACAACATTCATAGGGTCAAGGTCATAAAATTCAACTGTGGTTTTGTAGTTTGTTTCTATCTTTTTCATAACTTTATTTTACTATCTTTTTTCTGTTGAGAAAACACCGCTTGAACATATTCTTTCTTCTTTTTTATAGCAGTATGCTATTGAGGAATCAGTTTTTTTTAGAACAAGAGTAAGCTTTTCTGAAGGTTTTATTATGTGAGAGAATTTTATTTTTTTCACAGGTGATTCTAAAATTTTTTCACAAAAACCGCATTGAGCAAAATAGTGAGCAAAATACAACTGCACAACTCCTGGTAAAATATGCAGACTGTCAAAATGCCCTTTAAAAAAGTTGCTGTTTTTAAGAAAAACCAGATTGTATGTTATTTCGTTTTCAGAGACTTTTTTATCAAGAACAAGCGGGATTGAAATGTTTTTCAAAAACAGATTTTCGATTTTTTGTTTGTTTGTTTTTCCGGTTTTTGTTTTTGGAATTTCATACAAAAACCGCCATTTTTGCGGAATTATTTCCGTTTTGTTTTTGAGATTGTTTTTCAAAAGTTTTGTTATTCCCGCAGGGTCTTTTATACAGAATTCCTGCCCTTTTGCAGTTAAGACAGCAGCACAGGCGAGTTTGTCTTTCAGCTTAAAGCAATACGCATCATTTACAAACTCACAGGACTTTATGTATTCTTCAATTTCCGGCAGGCTTATTCTTTTTTCCTGTATTTTTACAATTCTGTCATTTCTGTTTTTTAATATAAATTTTTTTTCATTTGTTTTTTCAATTATGTCCGCAATGACAACAAAAGGCTCTTGAAAATACGGGGATTTTACAACAGCCTGAAACTCTTTGTCCGGTGCAATTTCTACATTTTCAAAACATTTATATTCTTTGTCTGTAGCCAATTTGTGAGCGATAGTACCTGTTTCTGTACTTCCGTATATTTCAACAATATCTATATTTTGATTTGAAAAAAAACGTGCGGTTTCTTCTTTGAGTTTGTCTCCTGCGGAAAAAACGAGTCTTGGTGTTTTTTGTATTTTTATATCATGTTTTCTGAATTCATCCAAAAATGACGGTGTA
>CALURG010000061.1 GCA_944323115.1 Candidatus Gastranaerophilales bacterium | reverse complement strand
TAGTTTAAAAGACAGAACAGGAGACAATTCTGTTTTTAAAACAGGATTTTCAATATCCAAATCCACTTTCAACATGTCATTTGCCGCATCTTCCACCATGGAAATAAGCCCCGGATTTGAGACCATAACCGGCAGAATTTTTGTATAAAATACAAAAGGAAATGCAACAAAAAATGCAATCAATAAACTTACGACAGTTATAACAATACTTTTTCTTGATAACATCATACTTTCAACTTTCCGGATTATTATTCTTCAAAAAAATTATAACATAATACATTTTCTCGGACATTTTTATCGACAGTTTTTTATCGCAAAATTTTTACGAACATGATATTATTTTCTTATGAAAAAGATTTTTGTTTTTATTGGATTATTACTGTTGCTTCAAAATGCGGTGTTTACCGCAGAACCGCAGACTGCAACGAATTACAAAGTTTCCGATATGGTTGTGTACTCGGATGAAGGAAACTTCGGACTCAAAGACAAATCAGGAAACATTGTTGTAGATGCTCAGTACAAAAAGCTTATACGTCTCGGAGAAAATGCCTGGATTATCCAAAAAGGCAGCCGATTCGGGCTTATGGACAGCAACGGAAAAATCCTTGTAAAACCCAAATACAGACACGTTGACAGAGTTCTGGGCAAATATGCAAAACTCGGGAACGACAAAGATTACGGGCTTTATGACGACAAAGGCAATGCTGTTATTCCTCCGGAATACAGTATGATTGAGCCGATGTTCGGTGAAATGTTTTTGACCTGTAAAAAATACAAATACGGTATTATGAGCAAAAACGGCGAAGTCCTTTTGAAAAACGACTTTGATGATATTTATATGCCGGATATGCATACTTTACGTCTAAAATATGAGGGTGAATGGTATCAAATCGAAAGAATAACAGCAGATGATATTGAACTGCCGGAAGGTGTAAAAAAAGTAACTATAAACAACAAAGAGTTCAAGGTTACACATCTTGTTTCAAACACAGGTGTGTTTTCGGGATATTACACTTTAACCGCCGCAGATTATGTATTAAAAATCCTTTCTTCAATTTCACCGGCATATGAACAAACAATTGATGAACTTATGTTTTCTCAGGGTGCTGACGGTATTTCTATTTTTGTAAAACTTGGATGGCTGCCGAGATTTCCGTTTACTTATGCAAAAAAATACTACGACAACTTTATGGCACCAAACAGCGGGCCTTTGTCTGACTTGAGATACGATTTAAAAAGGCAGATAAAGTAATTTATTGTGGTTGTATATCAAAATTGGAAATGCTCTAAGATTTTACGTTAAAAGTAAAATTTCAACCTGCAAATTTTATTTGTTAAATATCAAAAAATACACCACTGCAATAATGAGTCCGGCTGCAATTGTTTCTAAGATTTCCCTCCACAACGGTTTTTTGGAATCTTTATCCTGTACAGATTCAGAAAATTCGTCTTCTAAAAAGTCATCATTATGTTTTTTTCGGCTTTTTGAAACAGATTTTTTTGAATTTTTTCTTTTTTTAGAATTTTTTGTTTTCTCTTCTTCGTATTTTTCTGACAATGAAGATTTTTGACTTTTTTGACCGGTAGGCAAAAGTTCATCGTCAAACTGTTGTTGAAGATATTTTGAATCAAGTCCTTTTTTGAACACAGCATAATTAAGTGCTGCTTCAAATGCTCTGTGCAAGCATTCAAGAGCAAGATTTCCGTCTTGTTTCACATGCAGCGAGTGGACGGATTCATTACCGGCTTTTTTTAAAAAATACAAGTCTTCAATAAACTCTTTTTCAAAATCATTTTGTGCGGGAGTGTCTTTCAACAGTTCGAGCATAGCATCAAATGTCTCTGAAGCTTCCAGCCTGTCTGAGACAACATCACGACAAAGATTTTCGGCAAGCCTTCTTGTCTGTGTAACACACTGTTCAAAATACTCGTCTCTAAATAATTTCTCCGCTTCGTATGCAATTATAAAAAGATTTTCGTTAATTCTTTTCAAAAAATTAAAATTGCTCATAAAAAAATTATAATACAAAAGATATACTTTTTTCCGATGGAAAATATAAAAATTTTGAATAATTTTTATAAAAAGGAGAAAAATATGTCTTCACCAAACTCAAAACTGCCAAACCTTTCAACAAAAACAGAAGAATTTATAACAGAAATAGAAAAAAATTCGTCAAAACCGCTTTTTAAAATGTCGCCTGAAAAAGCCAGAGAATTTCTGGAAGATTTACAGTCAAAAACATACAGAGAAATTGAAGCTGATGTTTCTGATTGCAATATTTTTACTGAAACAGCAGGAGATATACAATTAAGAATCGTTAAACCGAAAAACACAAAAGAGAAACTTCCCGTAATACTATACATTCATGGCGGAGGCTGGATTTTGGGAAGTGCCAAAACGCATGACATGCTTATTAGAAAGATTGCAGTTGGGACAAATTCAGCAGTTATTTTTCCTGAATATACCCGTTCTCCGGAAGCAAAATATCCGCAGGCGTTAAATCAAATTTATGCGGTTTTGTGCTATTTGCATGAAAATCCTGAAAAATTTAATATAGATAAAGAAAAAATTGTGATAGCGGGTGACAGTGCCGGAGGAAATATGGCTACAGTGACAGCTATAATGACAAAAAAACAAAACGGACCTAAAATACTGTTTCAATGTCTTTTGTATCCCGTAACAAATTCCGATATGGACACACAATCTTATGAAGACTTTCAAGACGGTCCTTATTTATCAAAAAAAGCTATGGAGTGGTTTTGGGATGCCTATCTTCCGGATAAAAATCTCGGAGACGATATTTTTATTTCTCCACTCAAAGCGGAAATTGATGATTTGAAAGGCTTACCCCCAGCATTAATACTCACCGATGAAAATGATGTGCTTAGAGACGAAGGAGAAGCTTATGCACGCAAATTGGATATGGCCGATGTTGAAACATTGAATATAAGAATAAACGGAACCATTCATGATTTCTTAATGCTCAATGCTCTTTCTGATACGCCACAGGCAAATGAAGTCATTAATATGATTTGTACGATTTTAAAAAATAAAATTTATAACTGATTGTAATAGTTTGTTGATAACAATTACAGAAAAATTATTGTTAATTTTCTTCCATTTTAATATTTGATGTAAAATTATAATAACGGATATTAAGAAATGGAGAATACAATGACTACATTGAATGACGTTAGAGTGAGAATTGCCCCTTCACCAAGCGGCAATTTGCATATCGGAACAGCAAGAACGGCTCTGTTCAATTACCTCTTTGCAAAAAAGAATAACGGAAAATATATTTTAAGAATTGAAGATACAGATTTGGACCGTTCTTCTCAAGCATATATTGACAATATTTATGACAGTTTGAAAGCTCTCGGACTCAATTGGGATGAAGGTCCGGATGTAGGCGGTCCTTATGGTCCTTATCAACAATCAGAAAGATTTGATATTTATCCGAAATATGCTCAAAAACTTATTGAAGAAGGTTATGCATACGAATGCTTCTGTACACAAGAGGAACTGGATGCGGAAAAAGAAGAATCTATCAAAAACAAAAGACCTCACAAATATTCAGGCAAATGCAGACATTTGACAGAAGAGCAAAAAGAAAAACTCAGAGCCGAAGGCAGAAAACCGTCAATCCGTTTTCATGTTCCGGAAGGCGAAACTTCATATGATGATATGGTAAAAGGTCATTTGCATTTTGACAATTCGCTCATAGGTGATTTTGTAATTATGAAATCAAACGGTACACCTACATACAACTTTGCTGTTGTAATAGATGATATGGAAATGAAAATTTCTCATATCATAAGAGGTGAAGACCATATTTCTAACACTGCAAAACAAATCATGATTTATAATGCACTTGGTGCCGAAATCCCGAAATTCGGACATCTTGGCATGATTCTTGCTCCCGACAGAAGCAAACCTTCAAAAAGACACGGTGCTACTGCTGTTTCCGAGTTTGTGGAAAAAGGATATTTGACAGAAGCTCTTGTTAATTTTGTTGCACTTTTGGGCTGGTCACCTTCTGACGGGCATGAAATCAAAACTCTTGATGAAATTGCTGCAGATTTTAGAATAAACGAAGTTTCTTCATCAAATTCAATTTTTGAATATGACAAATTGAACTGGATGAACGGTCAATATATCAAAAAAATGGATTTGGCAAAATTGACTCAGCTAGTAAAACCATATTTATCCTGTTATGACCTTAGCGAATATACTGAAAAACAGCTGGAAAGAATTGTTGAAGTAACAAGAGAGCCAATTACCGTTCTTTCAGAACTTACAAATGATACAAAATATTTCTTTGGCAAAGATGTCGAAATAGAACCGGATGTTCAGGAAAAAGTTCTAAACGGTGAAGTAGCAAAAAAAGTTTTGCCGTATGTAATCGAAAATGAACTCGAAAAATGGGATTTTGAAGATGAAGAAAAACTTCATGAGCAGCTTGCCGATTTAAGAACATACTTTAAAGAGCAGCACGGAATAAAACCGAAAGAAACAATGTGGGCAATCAGAGCGGCAGTAACAGGCAGAACACACGGTGCTGATATGGTAGCGACACTTGTTCTTCTTGGTAAAGACAGAGTTGTCTACAGAATCAAAAAAGCTGTGTAAAATTTTGAATTTTACGGAAATAAAAAAGCTCTCAATTCATGAGAGCTTTTTTATTTTATTGCCTGTTTTTATACAATTATCATTGATGTATTAATGATTTTTCCTTTTTTTTCACCTTTTATGGCAATTTTATCATGTGAGTCAATGTTTATATAACCATAATGGCTGCCGTTTATCAAAATTACATCTTTATGTGCTTTTTTGTCACCATATATCTCGCCTGAACCCTGCTGTGCAAATATCCCGCCGCAAAAGTCTCCGTTTATTTTGATTACATCACTGCCTTTTTTGTAATTATTATAACCGCCCGTTACAATTTTACTGCCGGTGCCCCAGAATCTGCTGTATTTTTTGTATTTACAATTGTCCAAAACAGTTTGGTTATCTCCTTTTTTTGGTGCAATATATTTTACGAACGCATTAGAAACAAAAATTTTGTCATTTCTTTTTGTGCCATAGATAGAAACCTTTTCTCCTCCGTAAACTTTAACGACGTTGTTGTCATCAACTTCTACTTTGCTTGTTCCTTTATCTGCTGTTACTTTAACACCGTCTTTTGTTACAAAATAATCTTTTCCAGTTAAAGTACTTTTGAATTTTTGACCTAATGTCTGATTAGCACTGATTTCCATAAAATTTTGACCTTCAATTACACTTCTTTATATAAATATATAAATATATAAATATATAAATATATAAATATATAAAAATAAAACATACTATTATTTGACTTTTTGGGGTTTATTTATTTACATATTGTAACAAATACCGAAGTGAATATAACTAAAGATTAAAACACATTTGTTTTTGCAATGTTTTTAAATTTTGTAATAGAGCCTTGAAACAATAAATCTATAGATCCGACAGAACCGTTTCTGTGTTTTGAGATAATTACTTCGGCTTTGCCTCGATTTTCTGTATCGTCTTTGTTGTAATATTCGTCTCTGTATATAAACATAACAATATCAGCATCTTGTTCAATCGCACCTGATTCTCTCAAGTCAGAAAGCATTGGTCTTTTATCAGTACGCTGTTCAACAGCACGTGACAGCTGTGAAAGGGCTATAACAGGCACACCCAGTTCTCTGGCCAGCATTTTTAGGCCTCTTGAAATACCGGAAATCTGCTGGTTTCTGTCATCTTTGTTTCCTGAACCTTCCATCAGCTGTAAATAGTCAATTACAACAAGTCCCAAATCTTTCTCTTCCATTGCCAGACGTCTGCATTTTGCACGAATATCCATAACTGTTGCTCCGGCAGCATCATCAATATAAATAGGAGCATCGGCAAAAAGATTCATCGCATTTGTAAGTTTTTCCCAGTCTTTTGACTGCATATTTCCTGTTTTTAATTTTTGGCTGTCGACTTCCGCTTCAGAACACAACATACGCTGTATCAACTGTTCCTTTGGCATTTCAAGAGAAAATATAGCAACAGCTTTTTGTGCTCTCAAGCCGACATTTTGGGCAATATTTAAAGCAAATGCTGTTTTTCCCATAGACGGGCGGGCTGCCAGAACTATCAAATCCGATTTTTGAAGTCCTGATGTCATTGCATCCAAATCATAAAAACCTGTTGGTACTCCGATAAGCTCATCACGATGCTCATATCTGTATGAAATCTGTTCATAACTTGTAATAACCAAATCCTTAACTGAAACCAAATCCGTAGAAGCTTTTTTTTGTGCAATGTTAAATATAAGTTTTTCCGCATTGTCAAGAGTTGCCTCTGTTGTTTGGTTGTCATAAGCCATTTCAACAATTTCGGAACCGGCATTTATAAGTTCTCTTTTTATGGCTTTTTCCTGAACAATTTTAGCATAATATTCAACGTTTGCAGTGGTAATTACGTTTAAAACAAGGTCATTTATATACGCTCTGCCCCCTGCCGGTTCGAGTTTACCTTCTTCGTTAAGTTTTTCGGAAACAGTAACAATATCTATTGCCTGGTTTCTTGTGTAAAGATCAACTATAGCAGAGTAAATTTGTTTGTGTGCCGGTTTGTAAAAACTTTCCGGTTTAATCAAATCCGCAATTTTATTGAGGCATACAGGGTTGCTTAAAACCGCACCCAAAATTGCCTCTTCCGCATCAATATTTTGAGGAGGCAGTTTTTGTATTTTCCCTTCAGCAGTTTTCACAAGACTGTTTGCCAATTTACATTCCTTTCACAAATATTATAAGTGAATAAAATTTTTTATACACCATATTTATAAAATATTGCCACACAATTTTACAAAGATTAAACACAAGGAGATTGAAAATTTTATTAAAAATAAAAAATAATGGAGAAAACAATAATATTTAAAGGTAAAAAAATGTTTAAAAAAATCATCAATCCGATAGAAGAATTGAATTACAGAGTAGACGGCATAGACAACAAATATCTTATAAATGACGGACAAAGAGCACTCGGGCTTTTTGCAGCCACATCGGGTGTTGTTGTTCCGACTCAAATATCACCTCAGGATGTTAGCTTTTTCGTCCTGGAGGGAGAAATAGAAATAAGCACAGACGACAAAATTTTCGGTTTAAAAAAAGGAGACCTCCTTCTTATTCCGAAAACAAGTGCGTTCACTATTTCCTTTGTTGAAAATTCTAAAATATTAACAACAAGGATGTAAATTTAGCACAATATCATAAACTTTGCCCAATGCTCAATCAAGTGCATTGAGAAAGGCAGGTATTTTTTTCTTTTTTTGAATAGTTTTTTAAACAGCGTAATTCTCTTCATTTGAACATACTTTTTCTTTATTTTGAATAAACTGTGCAAACAAATCCGTATACATAAGGTATACGTAGTAGGAAACAAAAGGTATAAGCAATGCCAAAATTTGTGCATTGGCGAGAATTCCTATCAATATAAAATGAACTGCCGCAACAACCAGGCAATAAAGAACAAGCATGATGTAATTCGTCATATTACCGTGAATAAGTTCGTAGGCTTTTTTCAAATTCCAAAAAGCACTGATTTTAAATTCAGTAACAAAATTCAATGCTACCATTGTATATAGAAATACATACAATAAATAAACAATACCGGTAATTATTGCATAAGGAATTATGGCTTTTGTCATACTAACCGGTGTAATTGCCAGCATCAGTATTAAGAAAAGAATGAACGGAATAGAAAATATAAAACCGCCTACACAGGATTTAAAACCGACATATACGTAATAACTAAAATATTTCCACTTTGGCAAACCTTCCTTGTCGTGAACAACTCTGTTGTGTACCGTTTTAAAGAAATATCCGCTTACTGCCAGATATACAACTACTGTGAACACAATAAACAAAGCGACCAAAAAATAATTTATCGGATCAAAAATCATCCGTCTTATTCCCGGAAAGAAATATGCAAAAGTCGGAAAAAAGAGTACCAGTCCTCCTGTCAGAATATTTTGTATCCATTTGTCGTTTTTCGGCACAAAAACCAATGCCTGCTTAAGACTAATACTCATCAGCATGCTCCTAAACTTAATTCAAATAATAAACACACTATCATTGTAACACTTTTTCGAGAAAAATGATAGTGCGTTTATAAAAATAGTAATTCAAAACAGTATTTGTTTTTTAGTTTTGATTTTGTTGTTTACGCTGTGTAATATATGCAGATTCTGCTGCATATTGTCCCATAATATTAGTAGTTGCAACTGCTGAAGCAAACATGAACGCTCCTGCAAAAAATATCATTACAAGAACAAGTATTATTCCAAACAGAGGAATTTTAATAAACAGAGGAACAAGTATCGCCAGAACAATTCCTACAACCACAAGACAAAGTGTATAAAGAATCTGAACAACAAAACTGAATAAACAAGCGATAATAAATTTCACCGGACTTTCTTTTATAATGGAAACACCTGATTTAAAATCCAGGAAAGAAGCAATTTTATGGTCAGTACAAAAGTTTACCGTCATAACAAAAAGAACAAGCATAAATATAATATTTAGTACTTGGTAAATAAGCTCAAGAATCAATCTGTTGTCTTTACCCATAAGTAAAGCACAAATAAACATAAGAACAGCAAACGGAATCAACAAAAGTATAAATCCCACAATATACTTGAAACCGATAACAAAAGACTGTGAACCGTGTTCAAAAATGTTTTTCAGTTCATCTTTTCCTTCCGAAACATTTTTCAAATATTCCATAAGGTATCCTTGCGAAATAAAACCCAAAATCGGTATGCAAAATACCAATGCACCCAAAAACATACGCCAGAAGCCGCCGCCATTTTGCCACGGTGCCTTAATTGCTTTGACAATATCAATAGACATGAAAACTCCTTTTTAATTTAAATATACTAATTCCAATCCAGACAATCGTATATTTTTACATAAGTTTTGTCAAGTTAGCCATTTCTATAGCGGCTTTGGCTGCTTCAGAACCTTTATTTCCCGCTTTTGTTCCGGCTCTTTCAATGGCTTGTTCCAAATTGTCTGTTGTCAAAACGCCAAATATAACAGGAACTTCTGTTTCCAGAGAAACTTGAGCAATACCTTTGGATACTTCTGCTGCAACAAAGTCATAATGGTCGGTTGAACCTTTTATTACGGCACCGAGTGATATAATGGCATTATATTTTCCTGTTTTTGCAGCTTTTTTGGCAATTATCGGTATTTCAAACGCACCGGGTGTCCAGACTACATCTATGGTTTCTTCTTTTATACCGTGCCTTACAAGTTCATCAATTGCTCCTGCAAGAAGTTTTGAACCGATAAATTCGTTAAATCTGGAAATTACTATACAAAATTTTTCATTGTTTGTTGTAAGGTTACCTTGTATTATATTTGCCATAACTTTTCTCCACTAACATAATTTTATTACTCAATTTTACAATACAAGATGTATTATTGCCAATCTTTTGTAAATTTTATCCTTTTAGAAACGCAAAAGATTAATATAAAATACTGCAATTATTTTGGAAAATATACTTATAAAATGTGAGCAGACCAGAGGTTTTATATGTTTTACTTTCTAAAAAAATATCAAAGAACACTGTTTTGTACTGCATATATGTCTTTAATTTATTGTCTTTTGATATTTTGCACAACCAAACTTATGTAGTGCCGATTTTGTGATTGCCAAAATATTCCAATGCACAAGATTCATCTTTCACCAATTGTGATTTTAAATCAGGCAAAGATGCAAATTTTTGTTCATCTCTCAGTTTTTTAACAAATGACACTTTTATGTCTTTGTCGTAGAGATTGCCTTCAAAATTCAGCAGATGGGCTTCCAAAAGCAAAGCATGATTTCCTTGCACAGTAGGTCTTTTACCTAAATTTATAATAGATTTGTATATTTTGTTGTCTACTTCTGTAAGTGCGGCATAAACACCTTTTGAAATTTTTATGATGTCAGAAGGATATTTTAAATTTGCCGTAGGAAAAGAAAGCGTTCTTCCTAATCTTTGTCCGGTAATGACTCGTCCTTTTACGTAAAAATATTCTCCAAGCAAGTCAGGTATTTTTTCAGTATTTCCCTCTTGAATAAGCTGCCTGATTTTCGAACTGCTTATCAATGTATTGTCAAATGTTATCGGTGGAATTTCAAAATATTTGTAACCGAATTCTTTTTGGTAAAACCGTAAAAACGACGCATCGCCCTGTTTGTTAGCACCAAAATAGTGATTGAAGCCTGTTGTTATAAATTTGGGACTAAAATTTGCAACAATAAAATCTTTGAGATAATCATAAGCAAGAGCATCTGCAATATTTTCATCAAAATCAAGAACATATGCACAATCTATACCCTGAGCTTCAATCATCTTCAACCGGTCTTCAAGTGAAATTATATATTGAGGTGTTCTGTTTTGAAGATAGCATAAGGGATGATGCTTGAAAGTAATTACCGCTGATTTTATAGAGTTTTGTTTTGCAAGATTTACAGCATTTTTCAGAACAACTTTATGTCCTTCGTGCACGCCGTCAAAAAAGCCGAGACACAAAGACATTTCCGGGTTTTTATTTAATTCGTAAAAAACTTGCATAGTCATATATTATTTAATTTTATGTGTATTTTCAATAAATTTCTATTTATATATATATTGTAACAATATTGAAATTATAGATAAACAGTCAATGTAAGAAAATGAATTTTGTTTTAAAATAATCTTGTTACTGTATCTTAAATCAGAAAGAATGTGAGGTTTGTATGTCAGTTAAACCGGTTGATTCAACAAATTTCTATGCAAAAAGCAAAGTTAATTTTTCTTCAGAACCGCAAAAAAGTCAAACACCCGCTCAAGGTGCACCCAAACCTGTTAATACCCAGCCAAAATGGCCGTATTATGCAGGTGCAGCCGTACTGGCAGCATTGGGAATTACATATGCAATCAGAGCCGGACGCAAACCGAAAACAAAAGTGTTTGAGCCGATTGTAAATGATATTAAAGAAGCAGCTGCTGCAAAAGCGGAAACACCGAATGTAAAAAATACAGTGTCTGAAATTCCTGTTGATAACAAAGAAAGAAACGAACTTCTTTCAAACCTAGTCGACTCTCTCAAAGTAAATGCTCAGAAAAAGCGAGAAGCATTTGATAAAAAATACCAGGCTATTGCTGAATTCAACAAAAAATATTATGAAGACGCATTGAGAATAGTTTCTGCAAACAATTGGGGCGGTTATATAGACATTCCCAAAATTGAAAAAGCCGCAATGGACTATGCTGCTGACGTAAACAGACCCGATAATCTGAAACAGGCCGCAAATCTGCTTGAAGTTGCGTATAACTGTGCATATTATAGAACTACCAGAGATATGACATCCAGCGGTCTTGAAAATCTGTTGAACAGAATTACCAATGAATCGACGGTATTATTTGATATTTATGAAAAAATGCCATATCAGGAAGCCGTAGACAGAATTACATATTGGGCAAAAAAATCCTTGAATGATGAAGAATACAAGAGTATAACTATGCACCATACTGAATTTTTGGAAAAAACACTTGAAGCTCTGAACAAAAGGGTTAAAACAGCTTAAAATCATAGATTTACAGACATATTTAATGCTTAATATTCAGTAATATATCACTTATACATGTTTGCAAAATACAAAAAAAGTGTTATAATTATAATGTTATTAATGTTTCGGCTAGTGTAAAAACCTTACGAGGGTTGGGATGTTAACAGTTAAATGTTTTGGCATTGATGTTTACAAAACCCCTCGTTTTTTTTGCCTTATTTTTATTTTTTAGCCTTTTAAATATTGTTTACAAAAGCTTGTATGATTATCGGACAATAATCAACAATTTATTTTTCATGAAAGTTTACATTATGTATAACCATATTGATTAAATTTAAAAATAACTTTATAATAATTATTGAAAGGTTATTAATTTAAGTATCTCACAGGCTTTGCCGGAGGTACTTTTTTTATGTCGTTATCATATATTTTGTTAATTTACATATGCATTCTTTTGAGTAATAATTAGCAAATGCGAAAAATATCAGTTCTTTTCTTTACAATATTGTTTTTTTTCTCGGGTAGCCTTGCTCTTGCACAGCAGACAATAATAACGATGCCGTCTTCTGACGTTCTGCCTGAAGGAGAAGTTATACTAAAGCAATCCAACCGTTTTTCGCCTTTTGACAACGGATTTGTTTCGTTGACACCGCAGGTTATTGTCGGTACGGGAAAAGATACGGAAATATCCGTAGGAGCAGGCACGACTATTGAAAATGCAAACACCAATGTTAAACTAAATTTGACCGCAAAAAAAGTATTTCGTATAAAACGCTCAATGAGGCTTACAGTCGGCGGAACGCTCTCTCCTTCTCTCACAGAAGGTAAAAATCCAGACAGCATGATATATGCTCACGGTTCTTATCTCGTAAAGGAAACAAGAACAACTTTGACCGCAGGAGGTTTTGTCGGAGGGAAAGAGCAAATGCCTTCTTTGACCGGTGTAATGCTTGGTATTGACCAGACAATTATTCCGAACAAACTGCGTATAGTCGCAGATTGGGTATCAAGAAACGAGTCTTGGGGCTCTTTTGCAGCCGGTTTTAAAATCAGACCAGAACCGACAACTTCTATCACCACTGCTGTAATTATCCCCAACAACCAGGAAGACAGAGTTGCCTTTTCAATATCTTTATCAAAATATGTAGGAAAAGTTATTGAACTACCTAAAAAAGATGAAAAAGATGCGTTATAATATAAGTAACGTAAAAGGAGTATATATGAAAAAGAAAATTTTCTGCATTATTCTGTTATTACTTTGTATATCTGTATCCGCTGTTTTTGCTGACGACGACGATGATGATGACAAACAGTCTCACTTCGATATAAAAATAAAAAACTACCAAAATGCAAATTTTGAAAAATACAATTTTTCAGGCATGAATTTAGAAGGTTTTAATTTTGAAAAAGCCAGTTTGGACAAAGCAAATTTTACGGGTGCAAACTTAAAAAATGCAAACTTCAAAGGAGCAGACGCTGAAAAAGCAATATTTGACAATGCAAATTTGGAAAATGCAAATTTTGAAAATGCCGATTTAGAAGAAGCTTCCCTTTTAAAAGCAAATACTAAAAATACAATATTTAAAAATACAGAACTGGAATATGCCGTTTGGACAAACGGAAAAGTCTGCGGAGCAGGTTCTGTGGGTTCTTGTTGGTAAATAATTGCTGTAAATATAAAATTTTTGCTTAAAAATTTGACGTTTTTATTTAATATTTTTCAGTCTTTTGACAAATGTCAATTTTTGATTTGTTATGGGAGTTATTTTCATTTATTTTATAAATTTGCCTTCATCAATGAGTTTTTCTTTAAAATTAATGCGTTCTCTCGGGTCTTTGATTGTTTTTATTATGGCTTCATCTTCCGGGTAGAATTTGGTTATTCCCCATTTTGCATTGATGTAATCTTCTTCTACACCGGCATAGTTTGGCAAATCTCTGTTTCTGACTTTTTTTCCATCAATGATCGTATATTTTTTGTTTTGTTTTTCAAACACATCTTTTGTTAATGTTTTCAGTTTCAATTTGTATTTTGAAAACATGTTTTTCAGTCTTTTGACAAATGTCAATTTTTGATTTGTTATGG
>CALURG010000060.1 GCA_944323115.1 Candidatus Gastranaerophilales bacterium | reverse complement strand
GCTTGTCAAAAAGTTTTTGAAGAATTAAACAAATAAGTACCCCTAAAGACTAATTTATGTTATCTTTTACTTATGATTGAGCTTTTGATATTGTATAGCCTTAAAAACAGAGAAAGAACACTTTATTCTCTTCGCTCCGAAATTATAGAAAAATTCGGCAGTTTTACAAAACCAAGTGTTGGGACAATTCATCCTGCACTCAAAAGGCTTTTAAACTCAAATACTGTTACGATAAGGAACGATTTTTCGGAAGGCGGGAAAAAGTCCACTTATTACGGTTTGGCTGTGCACTGGCAAAAGAAATTTAACGATTTGTTTTTCACACCTTTAAGTGACAATCCGACAAACTTTTTTACCGAACTTCAAACAAGAATCGGTGTAATGAGTCTTCTCGATGATGATTTGAAAGAAACATTTATAGAAGATGCCCTATTAAGACTGGAGTCACTTGGTCTTGATTTTCAAAATGCACTTGATGATACTTATGTGAACTATGACAGGTATCAGACGGCTCTTTTGAAAAAAAATGTTTCAGACGTAGAAAATTTTAAAATATTTCTGCAAAAACTGAGGGAAGAATAATGGCCGCAATAATTTCAGAGATACAAAAAGATTCTATTGCACAAGAATTAAATTTTCAAAAAGGCGAAAAAATTCTTTCCATAAATAACGAAAAGCCAAAGGATTTAATTGACTACCGCTATTTGATGTGTGCCGAGTTTGTTGATGTTGAAATTGAAAAACTCGACGGAAGTATTGAGATTTATGAAATAGAAAAAGATTTTGATGAAGATTTGGGTGTGATTTTTGAATCAGCGGTGTTTGACAAAATAAAACCTTGTACAAACCGCTGTATATTTTGTTTTGTTGACCAGCAGCCGGAAGGGCTTCGAAAGTCCCTGTACATAAAAGACGATGACTACAGACTTTCTTATCTGCAAGGCACATATATTACTCTAACCAACCTCACTCAAAAAGACAGAGAAAGAATCGAAACTCTTCATTTGGGCCCTTTGTATGTATCTGTGCATACAACAAATCCCGATTTACGTGTCAAAATGCTCAACAATCCCAAAGCTGCAAACATAATGGCTGATTTAAAATGGCTGAAGAATGCGGATATTCCTATACATGCACAAATAGTTTTGTGTCCGGGATACAATGACGGCGTTGAGCTTGAAAACACACTGAATGATTTTTCAAAATTTAAGTCAATAATTCGTTCTATAGCTATTGTGCCTGTGGGAATTACAAAATTTCACAAAAACAATTTGACGGAAATAACAAAAGAAAATGCTTTGCATGTAATAAAGCAGGTTGAAAATTTTAACAAACGTATGAAAAAAAATCTCGCAATGGCGAGCGATGAATTCTTCTTAAAAGCCGATTATCCTATCCCCGAGAGAAAGTATTACGGAAACTTTGTACAGATAGAAGACGGAGTTGGAGCTTTGAGGCTGCTTACGGATGACTTTGAAAAAAACAAAAAAAATCTGCCCGCTTCAATATCAAAGGCAAAAAAAATTACCTTTGCAACCTCAAAAAGTGCGTCGAAAATTATCCAAAATATTGCGGATGAACTAAATAAAATTAAAAATCTTGAATGTGAAGTTATTACCTTAAAAAATAACTTTTTTGGCGAAAATGTAATAGTTGCAGGGCTTATTACGGGTAAAGATTTAATTTCACAGTTGAAAAACAAAAAAATCGAGAATCTTGTTATTCCTTCCATTATGCTCAGACCTTTCACAAATGATTTTCTGGACGGGATTACTCTAGATGATGTAAAAAATAAAACAGGTGCAAAAATATTTGTAGTAAAAGATATTTATTCTGCGAAAGAATTTGCCGGCATAATAAATAAATTATAAAATATTACAAATTTTAAATTTTTAATTTTATACTAACAAAAATTATTTTTTTGAATTTTTCTCTTCTGCATAAACATACAATTATGAGAGAATCGGAATTTATTTTTTATGATACAAAAAATAGGGTGCAATGCTGGTCTCAAAGCCTTTGCAAATAAAGAAATAAACACTCAAAAAAAGAATAATGAATATTTAAACAAAAAACAAAATACAGCTTGTTCAAATCTTTCCGGAGATTTTCTTCACAGCTATTTTGTAAGTTTTAAAGGCTCAAAATCTTCATTATCCGGCATGGATGACTTTGATGACGGGAATGTTAAAAACTTGCGTAATGCCAAAAACAAAATGGCTGCAATGGAAAATAATACTTCCTATTATGGTGAAAAGCTTCTTTCTGATTCAAGAGCATTGGCACTAAAATATAATCATCAGGAAATTACCCAGATTCACATATTGAGAGCAGGTCTTGAAAGTATAAAAAAATATATAGAACAACTTGATTCCGGTGAAATAGAATATGAAGAAGAATCTTCTTTTTCAATGTACGGGCCTTTAGAGGATGCTCTTGTAGAAACGGCTTTTAAGGAAAAAAGCAAAAGAGATAAAATTAAACCGATTATAGAACAGGAAATTAAACTCCTTGATAAAAAATTGAAAGAAATTCCTCCGTCGAAAACTAAAGTTAAAAAGCCTGTCTTTTCAAAGGATTTTCAAAATGATTTGTACAGCCTTTATATTTTGGACAATGGCGAAGACATGGACGGAGATGGGCTTGTACATGATGATATGATTTTTTCGGCTGCATTGTTTCCAAAAAATGACAAAATAAAAAAAGAAATCATGATACCTTTCCGAATGGCATTGAAAAATGAAATCCAGATAGATAAAACTCCGCTTTCAAGTAGGATTCATCTTTCTTTTTATGATGACAAAGCTGTAAATATTTGGAAAAACCTTGCCATAGGAACAAATATGGCAGTGCTTCACGACAAAGAAATCAGACCCGATTATTTAATTAACAGCTTTTTACACGTTTTTGACAAAAGCCAAAACGGTTTTGGCAACCTTACAAAAGCCAATACAGAAATTGTAAACTTCAATGACAACGGAGAACTTGATATTTATTACATAAACGCAAAACTCCGTGAATTTGCAAAACATTGGGACAAAAATTACGTGATGATAATGTCTATCATGGACAAAGATTTGGAGTCTCTGGCTATTGACGGAAACAATGCCGAGATTTTTATGAAAGCACCGCAAAATGTAAAATTTGTTATGATTGCGGACAAAGACAAATATTATCAAGACTGTAATAAAACTGATGTTAAGGACTTCTTTGTTGATTTTGGCGAAGTTTCCATGCCCTTGATGAATATGACTCA
>CALURG010000059.1 GCA_944323115.1 Candidatus Gastranaerophilales bacterium | reverse complement strand
AAAAACCGAATTCTTTTTGAATGATTTCGACAATTCTCCTGCTTGCCAGCCCGTCACCATAAGGATTTATTGCTTCTGACATCTTTTTGTACTCTGTTTCGTCATCGAGAAGTTTTTGTGTTTCTTCGACAATTCTGTTTTTGTCCGTACCGACAAGTTTCACCGTGCCGTATTCAACAGCTTCCGGCCTTTCCGTTGTAGAACGCAGAACAAGAACAGGTTTGCCCAATGACGGTGCTTCTTCCTGCACGCCGCCCGAATCCGTTAAAATTATGTGTGATTGTTTCATCAATGTTGAAAATGGAGCATATTCCATAGGTTCTATCAAATGAATACGCTCTTTACCGCCCAAAATTTCATGCACGGGCTTTTGAACGTTAGGATTGAGGTGTACAGGATAAACAACCTGAATATCTTTATTCTTTTCAACAAGTTTAAGAACCGCATTACAAATGTTTCTGATTGGCTCACCAAAGTTTTCTCTTCTGTGAGAAGTTAAAAGAATGGTTTTTAATTCAGGATTCAGCCCTATGTAACCCAAATCGGCACGGTTGTTTTCAACCGTGTGCAAAAGTGCGTCTATTACGGTATTTCCTGTTTTGTAAATATGGGTATCGGGAATTGCTGATTTTTTGAGATTCTCAACACTTGTATCAGTCGGTGCAAAGTGATACGTACAAACTGCGTCAGCAAAAACTCTGTTTATTTCTTCAGGGAAAGGATAGTATTTGTCAAATGTTCTTAAACCGGCTTCCACATGCCCGACCGGAACTTTTGCATAAAACGCCGACAATGCCGCCGCCATAGATGTTGTGGTATCACCGTGAACCAGCACAATATCAGGTTTGCACTCTTCGATAACATCTTTTATAAGCATCAAAACTTCTGCCGTAATTGTCCACAAATCCTGATTTGGCCTCATAATATTTAAATCAAAATCAGGTTTTATATCAAAAAGCTTTAACACCTGGTCAAGCATCTGCCTGTGCTGGGCACTTACACATACAATACTTTTGAAAATGTCTTTGTGTTTTTCAAGTTCTTTTACGAGCGGAGCCATTTTTATAGCTTCCGGTCTTGTGCCAAACACCGTTAATACTTTTATTTTTGACATAAAAATAATATCCTTAGCCGTAATAATTTAAACTTTTAGCTAATCTAGCTTCACAGCAGCTGCCGGCTGGCCGCAGCCGGCAGCTGCTCACCTTTTCAATGTGTCCCCGCTGTGCTTAACTTCGTTAAGCTTCGGAAACATTCTAAGGATATTATAAGTCAAATATGAATTTTGTAATATATTTTATTCTTTCGGTGCAAACCAGTCACAGGCATTGCCGCTGCAAAAGGCCTTTTCCAGGTCTTTCATAATACTCTGGTGTGTCATTTCAAACGTAATCGGTGTGATTGAGACTTTGTTCTGGCGTACAGCATTGATGTCCGTACCGTCATTTTCATCGTATTCAATCAACTCACCTGCAAGCCAGTAATATGTTTTGCCTCTCGGGTCAATACGTTTGTCGTATTTGCTTGTAAACATTCTGGTACCGAGTTTTGTGATTGCAATACCGGCAATATCTTCTTCTTCAAGAGAAGGAAAATTTATATTCAAAATTGACTTTTGCGGGAAGTTAACTTCTTTAACTTTATTCACAAACTTTGCCATAAAGTTTGCGGCAAAGGCAAAATTTTCCACTTCGTAATGAAGACCGGCAAGAGATGTCGCAATAGCAGGAAAACCAAGCATTGCACCTTCTAAGGCACAACTCACCGTACCTGAATAAAGTATATCGGCACCGAGATTCGGCCCATGATTTATACCGGAAATCACCAAATCCGGCATTTCGTGCGGCTCAAGAATGGCACTCAAACCGATTTTTACGCAGTCACCCGGAGTACCTGTAGTTACCCAATTTCTTTTTGCACCGAATTTTGGGTCAAGTTCTTCAACTCTCAAAGGTGTGTGAAGTGTCAAAGAATGACCTGCTGCACTTCTTTCTCTGTCTGGTGCTATTACATAAACGTCATGTTCACAGCTCAATGCTTCCGTCAAAGCTCTGATACCGTTTGCCATAAGACCGTCATCGTTGGAAATTAATATATTCATCACACACTCCTATTTATGTCCGGGATTCCTACTTAATATATGCCCGTACTGTACACAAATATAACATTATTTTGCTCTTTTATTTATAGCATTTATTAAGCCGACAAACAAGGGGTGCGGGTGTTCCGGTCTTGATTTAAATTCCGGATGGAACTGGCATGCCACAAACCAGTCATTCTTCGGATATTCAACAATTTCACACAACTGCCCGTCAGGAGACATGCCGGAGAAAACAAGTCCGGCTTTTTCAATTTGTTCTTTATATTCGTTGTTTACTTCGTATCTGTGGCGGTGTCTTTCTGAAATTGTTTTAACTTTGCCGTACGCTTCATAGGCTTTTGTGCCTTTTTTCAGTACGCAGTCATATTTTCCGAGACGCATCGTACCGCCCATGTTTTCAATATTTTTTTGTTCGAGCATGATATCAATAACGGGGTAGGGCGTTCCTTCATTAAACTCCATAGAATTTGCGTCTTTTAAACCGACAACGTTTCTGGCATATTCAATTACCGCACACTGCATACCGAGACACAATCCCAAAAACGGCAGGTTGTTTTCTCTTGCATAACGGATTGCATTCAGTTTGCCTTCAATTCCTCTGATGCCAAATCCGCCCGGTACAACCAGTCCGTCAACATCTGAGAGAATTTCTTTTGCTTTTTTCAAATCGGTACATTCTTCTGAGTTTATCCATTTTATGTCTATTTTTGCGTGATGCAGGTATCCGGCATGTTTTAAAGATTCAACTACAGAAATATATGCATCCGAAAGATTTGTGTATTTGCCTGCGATAGCTACTCTGAAAGTTTTTGTCGGATTTTTAATTATTTCTACAAGCTTTTTCCAATTCTCAAGATTCGGTTTTTTATCCAAAAGCTGCAATCTTTGAAGCACCACATGTGCCATTTGCTGTTCTTCAAGAGCAAGAGGTACTTCGTAAATAGATTTCATATCTTTGCATTCAATTACCGCATCAACGGGGACGGAGCAGAATAGTGCGAGTTTTTCTTTCTCTTTTTTAGGTAACGTTCTTGATGTTCTGCAAACAAGTATTTCCGGCTGCAAACCGTAGCTTCTTAACACGGAAACACTGTGCTGTGAAGGTTTTGTTTTCAACTCGCCCGATGTCGGCAAGTACGGTATCAATGTAACATGGATATTTATACTGTTGCCAAATCCTACTTCCGTTTTGAACTGTCTTATTGCTTCAATAAACGGCAGACTCTCAATGTCGCCAATTGTTCCGCCTACTTCTGTTATAACAAAATCGGGTTTGAACTGTGCCGTTACTTTTTTGATTCTTGATTTAATTTCATTTGTAATATGCGGGATAGTTTGTACCGTTGCACCCAAATAT
>CALURG010000058.1 GCA_944323115.1 Candidatus Gastranaerophilales bacterium | reverse complement strand
TACAGAACGGAGTTTATAATATGACAAAGAATTTTGAATTGAACCTTTCTCATGAAGAACTTGTAAAAAGAACATCAAAAGACTGTCTTATACCGAAAGAAATGCTGAAAGAAGACAGCAAAGAATACGCTGCTCTTGCTGACGGAGACAAAGAAGCATTGAAACACCTTGTCAAAGCGGCAAAAGCTATAGACGAAGTTTTTATGCAGCAAGACAACCCTGACAACCTCGAGTTTAAGGCATATCTTGAGGAAGAAGCACAAAAAGGCAATGAAGATGCTCAAATGACGCTGACTCTTTTCAACGCACAAATCGGTATGAATGCCGTTGACTCTGAAGCTAACAAGATATTTCTTGCAAAAAACACAAAAGAACTTCCCGGCAAAGGTTTTTATCCGACAGATTTGTCAAAAGATGAGTTTCATAAAATCCTCATTGACATGCTCAAAAACGGAGATGTTGAAGAAGTAAGAAATATCCTTAATCAGCGTTCTATGGTTGTCAGAGAAGGAAATAAACTAAAAGCCGTTGATTATACAGAGTATTTCAAAAAAGAATTTGAATACATAGCCGATGAACTTGAAGCCGCCGCAGAAGTTTCCACAAATGAAGATTTCAACAAATACCTCAAGCTTCAGGCAATTGCTCTTTGTGAAAACAATCCAAACAACGATGCCTATGCCGACAAAAAATGGGCAGAACTTCAGGACACTCCTTTAGAATTTACAATTTCAAGAGAACAGTATGCCGATGAAATGACAGGAACGGTTGTTGAAAACGAGGAACTGAAAAACCTGCTTGAGAAAAACAACATTGAACCGATTTCAAAAGACTCAATAGGAATAAGAGTGGGTATAGTCAACAAAGAAGGTACCGAAAAACTTCTTGAAATAAAAAAATATATGCCGACACTTGCGAAGCATATGCCGTACAACGACGAATATGAACAAAATATCGGTCACGGCGATGAAGAAAAGCAAACAATGGTGGATGTCGATATAGTTACCCTGAGAGGAGACGAAGGCACCTATAGAGGCGGAATTACTCTTGCTCAAAATCTGCCTAACAATGACAAACCGTCTTTGAAAATAGGCGGTGGCAGAAGAAACGTTTATCACAGACAAATTCGTATCAGCACAAGCCCGGAAGCAAAAGAGAGAAGACAAAAAAGACTCGATGCTACACTGGCAAAGGATTTACACAAATACTACAATCAGGAAGCAGATCACTGGTTCACCATAGGCCATGAAAATGTTCATTCCTTAGGGCCAAAATCAGGAACAGAGGCACTTGGCAAATACAAAAATATAATTGAAGAAAACAAAGCTGATATGGGTTCTCTGGCTTTGCTTGATGTGTTGGTTGAACTAGGAATGTACAGCGAAGAAGAAAAAAAACAGATTATTGTTACTTATGCAGCAGACAACTTTTTAAAAGCAAAACCGAATCTCTCTCAGGCACACAGAGTCAGAACCGTTATGCAGTCAAAATATTTCCTTGAAAACAAAGCTGTGTGGCTGAATAATGAAGGTTTGATAGAAATCGATATGGACAAAATGGTTCCGACCGCACAAAAAATGCTCGCAGAAATCATTCGGGTTCAGTTGTCAAAAGATTTTGCAACGGGTGAAAAATATGTCCTTGACAATTTTGTCTGGACAGACGAGATGGAAACAATCTCCAAAAAGCTCAAAGAAATAGACAAATCTCTAAACGGAATACTAAAAACGCCGCTTGCGGATAAATTGCTGAGCGAAAACTGATTTTTTACTTTTTGAAAAAAACTTTTGCCGTATAAATTCCGGAGTTTATGCGGCAAAAATTTTTTTATTTTGTTTTAAATATTTTAAGACTATTATTTTTTAAACAACTCTTTATACCATAGAATAATATAAAAAGGCATAAGTGATGAATATTCAAAAAATAAACAGTTTTGTAGATTCAAAAATTACCAAAATAAAACGTTTTATTTTGCCGTCAAAACCTGAAAAAGTAAACTACGGAAGATTTGTAAAAATATCTAAAACCTTAGACAAAGATACTTTTGTTTATTTAAACAAAATAAAATCAACTTTGGGCAATTATGCAAAACACAACAGACTTATTGTTATATTTGAAGAATTGGAAGACATATCTAAAAAAGCCAAAATGAATGTTTATAAAATGGAAAGCCGTTTTTTGGAAAGATTTTATGATGCAATTGATTTTGCCCATGATGAACCTGTTAAACTAAACAAAAAAGATATTATTATAGATACAGATGTATTCAACGGCGAAAAATTTTATGAAACAACAAAAAATATATATAACAAAGTAGCTGATATTTTTCAGTCTTCAAAAAATTGATTGAGTTGATTTTCGCAAAAATTATATTAATATATAATTTATGAAGAAACTGTTATTCAAAAGTCTTATAATCCTTTTTGCTGCTGTGTTTATAAACTTACCGGCGGCGGCAAAAACAGACTATGCGGAATTGTATAAAAAAACAAATCCCGCTGATTTTGAACTGGTGCACAATATTGACCCTTACCAGAATGAAGATTACCAAAACTACGCTTGGTCACCATTTCCGTTGTTCAGATTGAGTTCCGATGTTTATTTTAAAGGGCAAACAATCCCGGCAGGCTATTACATACTTACACCAAGAACGATGCACGGGAGAGATTATGTTTTCTTTAAAGAAGCCGGAAAAGTCAAATACATAATACCTGTTGCAAAAAAAGAACTTGTACCGGTGGATTTTTATCACTCAAAAATCCCTGAACCTAAACTTACAAAATGGCAAAGTTTTTGCAAAAAAACAAGAGAAGGTTTCTATACAATATTCAGAAATTCATCAAAAAAATCACCTCCGCCAAGTTCTTACATAACAACAGAAATTATAGAAGGTGATATGTATTTGATTGTTGTATATTACGGCGAATCAAAATACTATCTTGTATTCAAATCTGCAAAAGACTGATTTTAATATGCTTTTGACGTTTTTTGAAACACAAAGCCTGCCTGATAACTTTACCTATTGACACTCTTTTATATTGAATGTAGAGTAAGCATATGAATAAATCAAAGATAAATTTAAATAATTGCTGGTGGTGCCTGTAATATAAAGTACAGGCTGTAAGATTTTGTAATTAATTAAATTTTTATAATTCTGACCTGTACTTTTTGTCAGGGTGTCGGTTTTGAATTATAAGGATTTTTTTATGGCAATTAAATTAATAAACAATTTATCTCAACCTTTGAAAACAGCGGCTTTATTTGTTGCACACAATGAAAAAGCATCCGGTCTGTCCACTACAAGATTTATTCAAGACACAGCGACCTGTCTCGTTCCCAAAGCTGTTTTTTCAAGAAGCAAAGAAGACCTTGCCGAAAATACCTTTCTTGAACTGTCAGAAAGTGCACTTGTTTATTTTGCACCTGCATTTTTAGGCGAAAAAGTTTTCAGAAAAATTTATTCAAAAACCCTTTCAAAAGAAGCAAAAAATCTTGTAGCACAAAGTGCATCTAGCCTACAGTTTTCTAAAAATCCGATATGTAAAAAAATCCTGCCGCTAAAAGCCGCTATAGCTCTCAGTGCATTGTTTATACCGTTGACAGAATTTACACTGAATTATTTCAAAAATTTAATGACTCTAAAACTTTTCAAAAAAAGTGATTTCAACAATATTGCCAATCTTACACAAACAAAAGAAAATCAAGACTTTCAAAAAAAGGTTGAAAAAAGTGCAAAAAAGAATATAAAACGAGCAGCATCAATATTTTGCGGCAGTTTGGCACTCGGTGCATTAATTGCACACAAAGGTTCCGATTCAAAATTTCTTCAAAAAATTTCAAAACTCATTCTGACACCGGGCAGTATGTTTTTTAAGAAAAATTCAAAAGCTGAAAAATTTTTCAACAAATATTTTTCTCTGGATTTTGCTTCAGAAAAAGGGAAACTTGTTTTGAGCAAAGGACAACTGACAGCAACCGTTTTAATCGGCGGTGCAGGATATTTTGGTGCTTCGAAAGACAGAGGCAGACAAAATTTTTTAGAAACACTTTTTAGATTTCCGGTTGTCGGATTTTATATAATCACAGGTTCAGAACTGTTTGAAAAAGGATTCAAAAAAATACTTTTAAAAAAAGGTCTATGCAAAGAAACTATAAACAAAAACTTAAAAACACCTTTGTTTGAAAATCTTTATGAAACAGCAAAAAGAATTGCTCTTCAAAAAAACACATCTATCGAAAAAGAATTTCAAAAACTTGCAAAACAAAAAGTTTTTATATTCACAATACCGTTTCTTTTCAGTATCGGGGTAATGGGCTTCTTTGTTGCAGGTATTTCCAATTTGTTTACAAAATACAGATTTGAAAAAAGCAGACAAAAAATACAACAGCCACATGTTTTACTAGGAGATAAAAATCCTTCAAAAACTTTTGAACCTTTCTTTCGCTAAACAATGTAAATAGCTTAAACTGTGCTTTTGTGAATATTACGTATGTTTATGTTATTATAGTTTTGCTTATTATTTGAGAGTATTGTTTATGAAAAACTTTTCTGCAAAAAGATTTTTAAAAGTTTTTAGTATTACATTTATTTTCGCTGCATTTCAATTTTTCGGAAGTCTTTCCGCTGATGCAAACACTCACAAACAATCATTACAGCTTGCGGACAATGCAATAAAATCAATTTTTGACAATATGTCATTGCAAAAATCTTCCCAAAGTGTGTGGTATCCTGTGTATCACTTTGCTTCTCCGGGATATGAGATTTTGGGGCCAAATGCGTTAACGGATTTTAACGGTTCGTATCATTTGTTTTACAAACATAAAGTAAAAACACAAGACGGCGAAAAAGTTGTCTGGGGGCATTCTTCAAGTCCCGACTTTATTCATTGGAAAAATCTAAATACGGCTCTGGCTCCGTCTGAAAACTATGACAAAGACGGTGTAACCGGAGGAAGTGCCATAGTCGGAGACGGGCTGTTATACCTGTTTTATACAGGAAATTCAAAAATAACACAGGGTGAAAAAACGGAAGAACACCAAACCCAAAACCTTGCTATGAGCAAGGACGGAATAAATTTTGGCAAATCGGCTAATAACCCTGTTATAAAAATGGCACCGCATTATTCATACCTTGAATTTTCATCACAGAAATTTAAAGACCCATATGTGTGGAAATTGGAAGACAGATATTACGCTCTTGTCGGCACACAATACCTGAAAACAAAAGACGGAGCAGTGTTGTTATTCAAAAGCAAAGATTTGAGAAACTGGGTTTGTATAAATGTTACTGCATTGGGACAAAATCTCGAAATGGGTGATTTTTGGGAAAATCCTTCACTCGTTCATATAGACGGCAATGACGTTCTTTCTCTTTCAACTACCGGTATAAAACCTCACGGAAAAATGTATCTGAATAAATATCAATCAGGAGCTTTTGTCGGAAAACTGGATTACAACACCGGTAAATTTGCACAAAAAGGTTCATTTATGCTATATGACTACGGTTTTGATTTTTTGGCACCAAAGTTTACGAAAACACTGGACGGCAGAAATATTTTTGTAGCATATTTGGGTATGGATGGCTCTTTAGTACCTGAAAAAGCCGAAGGATGGTCTGGGATATTCACTTTGCCAAGAGAATTAAAAATTATAAACGGAAAAATAAAGACTTATCCGATAAAAGAACTTGAATCTTTACGTTCGGGCAAAATTTCAATTCACGCCCAATCGATTTTGGGAGAAAAAGAATTTCCGAATATAAAAGGAGACGCTTACGAATTGACAGGCTGTTTTGACCTGGTCAATGCAAAAAGTTTCGCAATAAAATTAAGGACATCTTCTTCACAAGAAACTATTTTGAGTTATGATAAAAATACACACTCTTTGAAATTAGACAGGAACAAATCCGGTCAATCTCTTCAAGGAGAAAGAGAAGTCACAGTACCTCTTGTTGACAATAAATTGAAGCTTCGCATATTTGTGGATACATCATCTGTAGAAATTTTTGTAAATGACGGTGAAGTGGCGATAAGCAGCAGAATCTATCCGGACAAAAACGCAGTCGGTGTAAAATTTTTCTCTGATGGAGAAACAAAAATAGAACAACTTGATTTTTATAAGCTAAAATCAGTATACAATTAAAATAATAAGCCGGTGTAGCTCAGCTGGCAGAGCAGGTCATTCGTAATGATCAGGTCGCAGGTTCGATCCCCGTCACCGGCTTTTTAAGTATTAAAAATATTAAAAAAACAGGAATGCTAAAACTTTTAAAATCAATCTATTGGGAATTTTTGTCATATTTTGTACCCGAAAGAATCAGCTATGAAATAACGGGCGAATGTAAGAAATGCGGAAAATGCTGCAATTATATGTACAGCTTTGATACATATACCGAAAAAGAATTTAAAATAATGCAATTTTTGTATCCGGCTTACAAAAGGTTTTACATAAAAGGCAAAGATGAATTCGGCAATCTGATTTTTGCATGTAAATATGTGACAAAAGACGGTTTGTGCTCCGTATACGAAAAAAGACTGCCTATGTGTAAAAAATATCCTGCAAAAAGAATAAACTATCTCGCAGATTTGCACGAAGGCTGCGGGTATACAATACACAAAAAAACTTTTCAGGATTATTTAAAAAACAAAGAAAATAATAAACATTAGGACTATTGTCAGATTTGGAATATAATTATACTATATATTTTGCCATACCGTATAAGATCTTTTGAAAGGCAGAAAAATGAAGAAAATAATTTTCACTATATTTTTCTTGTTAATATTAACTATACAGTCATCTGCATATGCGGAAGAAAACATCGTACCGGCGGGTTATCAAGGATATTCCGATTATCCTGACCAAGTCAGTACATATTACACAAACGGATTAAACTACATAAAATCAAACCAATATACAAAAGCAATAACGGAATTTAGAAAAGCTCTCCGAGAAAACCCTTCTGACAAATCTTCCAGAATACAGCTTGTAAATTCTTACATAATGAGAGCCCAATACTACAACAATCAAGCCAGAGACTACAATAAGGCTGCAAACGACTTACGCTCAGCTATATTTTATATAAAGTATTATGAAAACAAACCTGTTGACACTCAGTATCTCACCAATTTAAATACAATGGAAGATAATCTGAATAATATTTTGTATGCTATAAATGCTGATCAAACACCCAAAGGACGATATACGATGGGCAAGTCTCTTCGTGCACAGGGTGAATTTGCGGCAGCGATTGTTGAATTTCAGCATTCCAAAAATGATACAAATTACAAAAAAAATTCTCTTGCCAACATTGGCGAAATTTATTACATCATGAATCTCAACGAAATGGCAGCTTGCTATCTGGATCTGGCACTTGTTTTGGATCCGCAAAACTCAAATCTGCACCTAAAACTTGCAGGCGTATATGAAAGACTCGGAAAATTGGACAAAGCCATAAATGAGTACAATCTTTCTTTAACCAAGTCAGGAGACAATCAGGAAGTTTTAACCTCTCTTGAAAATATATGGAAACAAAAAATATTACAAAACCCTAATGATGCGGAAGCCCACGCAAACTTGGGTGCGGTTTATCAGAAAAAAAATGACTTTAATGCTGCACTTTCGGAATACACAAAAGCCGAAGACTTAAATCCTTCAAATATAACAACCCGATTAAATCTTGGTACATTGTATCAGGCACAAAAAGATTATGAAACAGCAATAGAAGCATATGACACAATAATCGATGTAAACCCGAACTACATGCTTGCATATCTGTATAAAGCCCAGTGTTACAGGGCTTTGGGTAATAAAGATGCGGCAATGCAGAACTATAAACTAGCATTGAATCTACAGCCGTCAAATCAAAGCATAAAAGACGAAATGTTTGAAATGTATGAAGATTCAATGTCTCAGGAAGAAAAGCTGGCTTATTTGTACCAGCAAATACAAAATGAACCTTCAAATGCTGATATAGCATATAGATACGCTTATGAACTGCACAAAGCAGGTCGTATTTCGGATGCAATTACATACTACAACCAATCAATCAAACTTAACCCAAAATATGAAAATGCTTACATAAATCTTGCTCAGGCATACCAGCAAAAAGGAGATTTTGACAAAGCCCGTTCAATTTTGACTGATGCAAAAGGGCTTTTCCCTGAAAGTTCAATGATAAAAAAACAATTGGCGTCTTTAGATGCGGAAACAGGCTCTTTGTTGTACGCAAAAGCCTCAGAGTTGTTTAATCAAAAGAAATACCAAGAAGCTATTGAAATGTACAAGAAAATCCTTCCTGCGACACCCGAGTCACTTGTTGGAATAGGTGCCTGCTATCAATCATTGAACGACAACAAATCCGCAGCTGATTATTACGTAAAATCTCTGGCTATTGATACAAAAAATACGGATACGGCATATTACGCTGCACTTGCATATTCCAACATAGAAGACTTTTCAAAGGCAAAATTGTATGCAAAAAAATCATTGGAACTGTCGCCACAGAACAAAAATGCAAAAGAACTTTTAACCTACGTTATTGAACAAGAAAATACTGTACAGATGGATAAAGCAATAGATTTGTTTGAAAAGCAGCAGTATTCTCAAGCACTGGATATTTTGACAAATGTAATAAATCAAGACCCGAAAGATTCTAATGCTTACTATTACAGGGCAATGGTTTATGATGCACAAAAAAAATATCTCAATGCCATAAATGATTACAAAAAAGCACTTATGTACAATCCGCAGATGCTGATAGCAAATTATTCCATAGCAATTGATTATGACTACTTGCAGCAGTATTCAAACGCACTTTCTTATTTTAAAAAATATCTGGCAGAAACACAAAAGGCCGGAGAAACAAATGACTACACAAGGTATTCCGCAAGAAGAATACAGGATTTAAAGAAGTATGAACCAAAGCCGACAACAACAGCAAAATACACAAAACCTGTTGCAAAAAAATAGTTTTGCAATAAATATAGGAAATATAAAAATAAAAAGCATTGTCTCTCTTGCTCCAATGGCAGGGATTACGGATATGCCGTTAAGACAGATTGTTCGAAAATTTTCAAAAAACTGTCTTTTAACTACAGAGATGATAAGCTCTGAAATGCTTATGCAAAACAGACCCGAAGAGCATGAAAAAATAACAGTTCACAATGAAAATGAATATCCTCTTGCCTTCCAAATTTCCGGACACAAGCCCGATTTGATGGCAAAAGCTGCAAGTATTTTGGAGAAAAAAGGTGCATCAATAATTGATATAAACATGGGGTGTCCCGTCAAAAAAGTCGTCTGCGGTGGTGACGGCTCGGCATTGATGAAAACACCAAAAATTGCTTCGGATATAGTAAAAGCAGTCAAAGACACTGTAAGCATTCCTGTCTCTGTTAAATTCAGGCTCGGGTATACGGCAGCGGAACAAAACTTTTTGGAATTTGCAAAACTCATGGAAGACTCTGGTGCAGACGCAATGACAATACACTGCCGTACAAGAGCCCAAATGTACACAGGAAACGCTGACTGGACGGCAATTTCAAAAATTAAAGAAGAAATCAATGTACCTGTTTTTGCAAACGGTGATATAAACTCTCCCGAAGATGCAAAAAAATGTCTTGAGATATCAAAAACTGACGGTATTGCAATAGGCAGAGGAGTTTTGGGGGTACCTGATTTGATAAGCAGAGCAGAACATTTTCTGCAAACGGGAGAACTATTGCCGGAACTTACAATTCCGCAAAAAATAGAACTTTTAAAGACACATATAAAAGAAGAAATTGATTTGCGTGGGAAAACAGTCGGACTACAGTTTGTAAGAAAATTTTATCCTTATTATATTAAAGGTATAAGAGATGCATCTGTCTACAGAGGAGCTCTTGTCAGAGAAGATTCTTTGGAAAAAGTAATGGAAATCCTTGATATAATAGCAGAAAAAGAGACAATATCAGCTTGAAATGGAAAAGAAATATTACACCTATATCATTTTAACGATAAACAATACTTTGTACTGCGGATATACTGACAAGCCAAAAATCCGGTTTGAAAAGCACAAAGAGGGTACAGCAGCAAAGTATACAAGGGCAAACAAGCCGTTAAAAATAGTGTACCTGAAAGAGTTTGATACAAAATCAGAAGCAATGAAAAAAGAGCGTTTTATAAAAAAACTGACTAAAAAGAAAAAACTGGAATTGATAACAAATTCAAAAATTGATACGGAAAAACTTCTTAGTTTGCATTTTGCTTAAAAGACAATTTTTGATGTAATTTTTGAACATTTGTCAAACCGGGCTCCACAAACTTTTTGATAATATATTTGTGAACAAAATGGTCAATCGGTACAGCCAAACAGCCAAGAGCAACGAAGCCGCCTGCTGTTTTCAAAAATCCAAGATTCCTGCTTTTCAAGTCAATATACTTTCCGAGAGTGTTTCTTGTTATCTCAATTTTTTCTGCAAAAGAGTACAAAAGTTTTTTGTCTTCAGGTGTTTCCATCAATTTTTTAAGCAGCGAAGAAGAATCTTTTTGTGAACTCAAAAGAGTTTTTATCTCTGCTCTGGTTGCTGCGGTCTGTTGTATAAACTGTTTGTATTTATCGTATTTAGGGTTGTTAGAATTGAGAATTTTTTTCAAAATGACATCGGGATTTTTTTCAATCAAATGAAGAGCTTTATCTTTTATACCTTTTTGTGATTTTTCATAAATTTTGTATATTTTTTTGCTGACACTATTTTTTATTTCATTTTCAGTAGAATTTTCCAGTATATTTTGCAATTCAAAAATTTCTTTTACTTTGTTTCTTAAAAAGTTTTCAACAGTGCTTTCATCAGCTTTTGCACTTGCAACAGGTTTTTTTGTATGCCCGAAAAATCTTACCAGTTTTGATGCAAAGTTTTCTTGATCCAAATAAATTCTTGTGGATTCAAGTTGATTTTTATAGTCATCATTCAAAACTTTATTTATAGTTCTGTCCAAACCTTTGACGAGATTTCCTCTTTCATCCGTAAAATCTCCTCTTGTAAATTTCCCTTTGTCAAAATCTTTTGAAAGCTTTGTATAAAGTTCTTCTTTTGCTGTAGCAGACAAATATGAACCGTCAAACTTTGTCAAATAACCCGCAATGTTTTGTCCCATTTTAACGGCTGCGGTCGGAAGAATAACACTGGCTAATGCTTGAAAAACGGCCTGCTCCACAGCAGCGGAAGCGGAAGCTTTTGAATAATTTCCTTCT
>CALURG010000057.1 GCA_944323115.1 Candidatus Gastranaerophilales bacterium | reverse complement strand
CATATCTATACAAAAGAGATAAACAGCTAAAAATTAAAGCAATAGAAGCAATAGAGAAATATGGAAGCTGGGAGCATGGAGACAAACTCGGACTGTTTTTAGGCAAACGAGATGAAGATATTGTTGTACCCGTAGTCCGTGCTATTGCCGCTACGGGTAAAAAAGATGATGCATTGTTAATAACCAGTTTCATAGAAGACATAAATGATGTATATACAACAGACACATTTAAGAAAATTCTTTCTTGTGCAGCGAAATTAGGAAATGTAAAAGGCTGGCGAGAACAAGATGCTAATGTTTTGCTTGACCCGATAAGACGACTAACAAAATCAGATAACAAAGAAGTTGCACAGGCTGCACAAGATGCATTAAACACAATACTTAACAAATAATAAAATTATAGCAATTTTATCTATTACAATTAAATTTTTGCACAAAAATATCTAATCTAGTATCGCAGGTGCTGACCGCAGCCAGCACCTGCTCACCTTTTCAATGTGTCACTCCAAAAATTTGTTCACGTTGTTTTGCTCTTTATCACGAATTTTTCTCGAACAAATTATAATTAGAAATATAAAAGCCAGAAATATTAAAGTTGTGAAATCCTTCACAACTTTTTGTGAAAAATTTTCGTTAATTTTATAAAAATGCTCAAACTGTCTGCAACTTGTGCTCAAGCTAAGTGAATAGTTGCCGCTTTTTTATTGCTTTTCAACAACCAAAAAAGACTTAAGTTTTCTTGCACTTTTATTTGAATCGGAAATTATGTGCAGATTTTTATACTCAGGATTGTCAGTTCCTTTAAAATCAAGCGATGTTGAACCACCACCGTCAAAGTTCATTGCTTTGTCCAAACATAAATCTTTGCAAACATCGTACAACTCCGGCAGTGTAAGCGGATGAGAGGTCGTGGCAACAATAATATAAATATCATTATCTTTTAAGCCTATTGCTGTCCTTGCACATTTCTTTAATGCTGTTATGGAATCTCTTGTAACTTCCGTACCTTTGGTTGTAACGAAGTGTTCTTCTTTCATCCTTAAATCAGGATATAACAAGGGGCCTGCTTGTATCGAGTGTAATATTTCACATCTGTAGGGAGGTTTTGTTTTATGTGAAGAAATTTCGTATTTTACATTTCCGCTGCAATCCAGAACACGAAATTCAGTACGGTTTAATATCTTTTTCATATAGGGCTTTAGGTCACTATTTTCCATCAAACTTTTATTTTTTTCCGGATCAAGTACTGTTTCTTTGTCTTTGAGCACATATGATGTTGTCTGTTTGTTTTTGGGGTCAAAGTAGCCTGCGTTGATAACAAGTTCGGCATTTGTTTTTTTGAAAACATCCGTGTTGTAGATAAGCTTTTCACTTATATACGGATAAAGTTTGTATTTCCCTTCTTCAGGAATATGAAACACATACAGACCGTTGTCATTAAAAACTTCAATATTTTTACATCCGCTGCACTTGGGAGCACATTTAAAAGCAGTTACACATAATATACAACACAGCACGAGCATTGCTGTTAAAATTTTTTTCATAAAAAACTCCTATATAGTTGAAATCTACAAATCTTTTATCTTTTTGAATATAAATATTGCGATAAGTATTGCAATCGGCTGAATTGAAGAAGTAATAACAGGACTCAATATACCTTTTTCCGCACACATATCAAAAAACGGCAGAGTAATATAATAAGCAAAAACTATACCGATTCCTATTACAAAGTTGACCAGTTTCTGTTCTCTGGGTTTACTAAAACCTAACAAACAACCCAAAATTGCAAATAAAACACATATTGCAGAATGAAAATATCTTTGTAAATATTTATTCAGCATAAAACGATACTCATCATTCAAATTTTCCGAATGAAGCATACTTATATATTCCGTAATTTCAGTGTTATTCAATTCTCTGTCTCTTTTTGTGGAATAAGACATAATTTTGAAAGCAGTATTTGCTTTTTCTCCGTTTAAAACCTGAACTTTATCCAGATTACTTATGTTTTTAAAAACACCGTCTCTACCCAGTTCAAAATTTTTAACTTTATAAATTTCCCATTTATCTTTTGTATAAACAGCGTACTCTGCCTGTAATATACTAGACAAAACACTTGTATCCGTATATTGAGAAGAATCAAAATTCAACACCAAAGGGTGGCTGATTTGATTGTTGTGATAGCTTGGAACAATTACAATTTTTTCAAGCTTATCTTTGTCCGCTTTGACTGTATAAACAAAATGTGTTTCATATCCTTCATTTTTGAGCTGATTAATTTTCTTTTCACTGTATGGAATCAAAGTATTATACAAAGAAAAGCACAACACAGAAATGAATATACTCATAATAATAATAGGGTATACAATTCTCCAAAAAGAAAGACCTATACTTCTCAACACTGTGAGTTCTGAATCTTTGGTGAGTTTGTCAAAGGTAAACAAAGTACCAAGAAGCAGCCCTACAGGCAATGCTTTTCCGACAATTTTAGGCACTTCGTATATCAAAAGCTGTATACCTATCCAAGGTGTGTATACACCGGCCAAAGTTCTTTTTATAACTTTTAAAAGAGTCTCGGGAGCAATCCATATTACAACAAAAAGAAATATACATACAAAAGTAGCGGCAAGCACCTGTTTTGTAATATATCCGTCAAAAATTTTGAACGGTAATTCTATTTTTTTCAGACCATTTAAATTAAACTTCATTTTAGAGAGTAAAGTCCTTTCCTAAATAGAACTGTTTTGCTACAGGGTCATTTGCAACCTCTTCGCTGCGGCCTTGAATTTTTATTTTCCCGTCAAATATAACATACGCCCTATCTGTAATAGAAAGTGTAGCTTTGGGGTTGTGGTCGGTTATAAGCACACCCAGCCCTTTTTCTTCAGACAGTTTTCTTATATTGTCTTTAATTTCACCGATTGCAATAGGGTCAATACCGGTAAACGGCTCATCAAGAAGAATAAACTCCGGACTGGCCGCCAACGCTCTGGCAAGCTCAACTCTTCTTCTTTCACCGCCTGAAAGAGAAATTGCAGAAAATTTTCTTTTTTTCTCCATTCCAAATTCGTTAAGCAAATCTTCAAGCTTTTGTTTTTTTTCTTCATCATTGAGTTTGTCATTCATTTGCAAAACGAGTTTTATATTGTCTTCAACAGAAAGTTTTCTGAAAATAGAAGCCTCTTGCGGCAGGTACCCAATACCTTCTTTTGCTCTCACGTTCATCGGCACATCAGTCAAATCTTTGTCGTCCAAAAAGACCTTGCCGCCGTTTGCTTTTACAAGCCCTACAACCATATAAAAAGTGGTCGTTTTCCCTGCACCGTTCGGTCCTAAAAGTCCGACAACCTCGCCTTTGTTTACTTCAAAGCTTATATCGTTTACGACTGTTCTGTCTCCGTATATTTTTATAAGATTTTTTGCAATTATCTTCATAACTAAAATTCCATCCTTTTATCATAAAAGGATAACACAAAAAGTCAGAAAAATTAACAAAAAAACAAAAACATTAAATATCAAACAGTAATTTCTGCCAATATATTTCACATAGTCAGCCAACTACGGCTGTGCACACTTTCGACTTGAGATGTAAACACATATCAGAATGTTCTTGAGTCCAAGCGAGAATTGTTCAGACAAAATAAAGCAACTTATCCTTTTTTATCAAGTTTTTGAGATTCTTTAGATACTGATTTTTCAGGATGTTTATCCATACCCAGAAACTTCATAATCGGATGCAAAATCAAATGACTGATTTCAGGAGCAAGAATTGTTAAACCGACAACAGAACCTATAATGGAAGAAAGTTCAATAGAACCTTTAGCAAGTTTAAACATTTTGCCTTTTCGGGTCATTTTATCTTTTTCCCAAAATTTTAAATAGTCTTTAACCGGTACACCGTCTTTATATTTGCCTGTTTTGGTTTTTAATGTTTTATCTATAACATCATCAGAAATACGTTTCCAGTATTTTTTATTTTTTTCTAAAAATCTTTCATTTACGTCTAAATGAGCAAGATGATAAAAAGAAAGCATTTCTTTTGCACTTTTGAAATTTGGAAGATTTTCTTTTTTAAATATTTTTTGAGCAAGTTTAAATCCGCCGTTTTTAAATATCGGAGGAATCACAGCAATATAAATGCCCAAGCATAATATCTGATATAAAAATTCTTTTGTTGCGGAATACTTTCTTTTTTCTTTATCCGTATTATGGTCTATCAAAGTAAATGCCGGTCTGCCGATAGCTTTTAGACTTGTTTCAATTTTTACACAAGTATCAGTATTTTGTGCAATTGTTTGAAAAGTATTGCTGGTAATTGCATTAACAAACATACTCATATCAGCCACCTACCTTCATTCCGCTTTGTACACGGCTTTTGTATAAAGAATCCATCAGTGACTTACTGTTTGGGGTAAGTACCGGTGAATAAACATTTTTGAAATTTGCAAAATTTGTATTAGGTTTAGACGGATTTTCTTTAATATCAAGCTTAGTGTTTATCGTATCATTACTTTTTTTGAGTTTATTTTTGTCACTTACTTTTTTAACTAAATCCATAACAGGCTTAAGTGTTAAATTACAAACAGCGGGGATAATTATGCCTGCTGTTAAACATACACTTAACAAAGATAAACCGTTAGCAATTTTTTTATCACTTTTGCCGGTTTTTTCAGCAAGTTTTGGAGCAAGAGATTTAAAAATTTTGTGAGTAACGATATAAGAAACGAAAGCAATAGCCTCAGTCAAACCTTCTCTGAAGGCCGCATATTTTTTTGTCTCTTTGTCCGATTTTTTGTCCATCATTGTAAAAGTCGGACGCATGACACCTTTAAATAC
>CALURG010000056.1 GCA_944323115.1 Candidatus Gastranaerophilales bacterium | reverse complement strand
TGTAATCATACCGAATGCAGTTCCGTTTGGACTGGCGGTGTATGCAAAAGCTCCGGACAAGTATTTTTATGATTTTAATACCGGCAGAAAAATTAAATATATGATTTGGAAAAAATTGAATATATTTAATGATGAGTCGTTTATATATGTAGTTGAAAAGGCAATAAAAGAAAAACATTTTGAGCATACATATTTGCTTGTTTCTTCTTTTCTTGAGCTGAATTGTCTTGAAAAAATGAAATCTTCAAATTTTGAATTGATATTTGTAACTTCTCCGTCTATTGCTGTAGGAGAAGCATTTAAAGTATACAAATATACGGGGCCGGCTAAATAGTTTCGTTTATTTCTTTTTGAAGATAGCTGTATTTTGGGTAATAAGTCTCAGGATCTTCTTTTGCAGCTTTTATTTCAGCACCGCATTTTATGAATAAATCTGCAAGGACAGGGTCAAATTGAGTTCCCGCACAGCGTTGAATTTCCTCTATTGCTGTTTCGTGAGAGAGGGCTTTTCTGTAAGAACGTGTAGATGTCATTGCGTCATAAGTATCAGCCAGTGCAATTATACGGCCGGAAATGGGTATTTCTTCCCCCTTTAACCCCTGCGGATAACCTTTTCCGTCCCATCTTTCATGGTGTGTTCGAAGCCAATTTGAAATTACTGTAAGCTTTTTTATTCCCATGAGCATTTTTTCGGCTTGTGCTGGATGTGATTTCATAACCTCGTATTCTTCATCTGTCAATTTGCCGGGTTTGCAAAGAATTTTTTGAGGAATACCTATTTTCCCTATATCATGAAGCAAACCTGCTGTTTCAATTTCTTCAAGAGTTGTATCATCAAGATTCAACGCCTTTGCAAGTATGAGAGAATACATTGTCACACGCAAAGAATGTCCGTGTGTGTAAGGATCTTTTGCGTCAAGAGCGGACGCAATGAGTTTTATTGTTTTGTAGAAAAGTTCTCTTAAATCTTTAAGTATAACAGTTTTGTTGTTTACCAAATCGTATTTTTGAATTCCGTTTTCAATGGTGAGTTTCAGTTCTTCAGGGTCAAATGGTTTTACTATATATTGATACAAATGGCAGTCGTTTATCGAATCAACAATTGCATCAACATCCAAATGCCCCGTCAAAAGAATTTTTATAATATCAGGGTATTCACCGGCAACCCTTTTTAAGAATTCCGTACCTTCCATCTCCGGCATTTTTTGGTCACTTACAATAAGAGCAATTTCTTTTCCTTTGCCTTCAACAATTTCCAGTGCTTCTTTTCCGTTTGATGCTGTCAAAATATTGTAATCATGACGGAGAGTTCTTCTCAAAAGCTGAAGATTGTTTACTTCGTCATCTACGAGCAAAATAGTATGTTTTTCATTCTTTTGAGAAATTTGAAGAATTTCTCCGAGACTTTCTTCAAAAGAATCTTCTTTTAATAATGCAAAATTTTCCATACATACACCATATTACTCTTTTTTTTTCGACAAAATCCATCAAAAACTTTATACTTATTTCTGTAAACTTTACAAAACTTTAACTTGCATTATATATTATTTTTGAAATAATGAAAATACGGCGTTTAACGCAGTTTGTAATATAAATTTTTTAAAGGTAAATATGTATTTGAAACAATATGAACAAGGCAGAACTTTTATAGCAAAACTGAATTACGAATCTGATTTGCTGGAAGAAATCAATAAAATTTGTATTTCAGAAAATATTAAGGCAGGCTCAATATCTGCTATCGGTGCAATTTCCAGTTTGAAACTGGGCTTTTTTGACCAGGTAACGAAAGAATATCTTTATACAACATACACATATGACGAACCGATGGAAATAGTTTCTTGTTCGGGAAATGTATCTTTAAAAGACGGAAAACCATTCTGTCACCTTCATCTTATTGCTTCTGACAGAAAAGGAAAGTGTATAGGCGGACATTTGACAAACGGTACAGCTGTTTATGCCTGTGAAGTAATAATACAGGAATATCTCGGAGAAGATTTAATCAGAGATACTGATGAACAAACAAAATTGACTCTTTGGAAATAGGCTTTCCGTTTTGATGACAACTTTTTTACAATCAACAGGCCTTGATAATAACTATAATGCACAAAGTAGTTTTTATTTAAAAACAAAGTTTTTTGCTGTAAATTTATCGGAAAATTTTATTCAACTACATGAGCACCTTGCTCTTCAACCTTGAGAGTCAAAATTTTTGATTTTACTTTCATTTCTTCCCAAACATGAGAAACAGTCTGTCTGATTTTATCCAGATTATTGCCGTGCGAAATAACTAAAATAGAAGGACCTGCACCGCTAATTACCACACCCATTACGTTTTCTTCGTGTTTTAAAGCTTGTTTGATTTCTTTCAGACCCGGTATCAATTTTTCACGATACTGTTGATGAAGCCTGTCATCAAGTGCTGCTTTCATAAGCTTTTCATCGTGTGTATTAACGGCCTGAACAAGCATCGCAGTGTGTTTCAAATTAAAAATAGCATCTTTCATGGGAACTTCTTCCGGCAGTACGGAACGGGCAATGCTTGTAGAAAGTTCATAATCAGGTATACAAACAGTGATGTTCCAATCTTTCGGCCAATTGATTTTTGAATAAATTACGCTGCCGTCTTCTTCCTGAGACGAGATGACAAAACCGCCGACTACGGCCGGTGTAATATTGTCAGGATGTCCTTCAATTTCTGTAGCAATTGACAAAAGTGCAGCTTCATCAGCAGGTCTGCCCAAAAGTTCATTTGCTGCAAGCAGGCCCCCGACAATTACAGCCGCAGAACTGCCAAGCCCTCTTGCTATAGGGATTTGGGTTTTTATTGTAATTTTCAGTTCACTCGGTGTTTGGCCTATAGAGTTGTACAAAAGTTCAATTGCCTTGTAAACTATATTGTTTTCATCAGTAGGAATAGAAATAATATCCTGTTCGTGAGTTTCGTCTATAATATTTATTTCAATCCCCGTTCCGGGCATGATAGTTTCTTCAACGGTAATGATATTAAATATAGGCAATGCCAATCCTAAAGAATCAAATCCCGGTCCCAAATTTGCCGTAGTGGCAGGTACTTTTACACTAACTTTCATACATTCCCTAAATCTTTTTTTGTATCGGTTAATTAAACCCAAAAAAATTATATCACAACAACAAATTTGCAAACACAATGATTGTTTTGAAAAATTTGTAATAAGTTTATCTTTTTTAATAATCTTTACGGCAATGAAAAATTTTTATTGTTAGGAAATAATGCTATTACAATTCAGTACGGAAAGGAATGGCAAAATTATGGGTACAGATATTTTGGAAAAAATTTATAAAGCTTCCGATATGACGGGTGGTGTGACAGATATAGTAATTTTTACTGAGAGTTTCAAAGCATACGGAACACTGGTCAGAGACGACAAAGAAAATATGAAACATATACTCACTTTAAAAAATGCAACAATATGTCATCATTTTGATGAATGCAGCTGTAATATAGAAAGTCCAAAATATGAATGGCTCAATATAAATGAAGAAAAAATTATAGCTTTTAGTGTTCTCGGATATTTGACATGCAGTAACTAATATAAGGTTTATTTATATAAAGACCGAAGATTTTTTTTGATGAGTGTCTTCGGTCTTTGTTTTTGAAATTGTTGTACAGTTTTTATTATGCTTTGTTTAGTTATCTCTCAATTTTGCAAGAAGATTTAGTATTTCTATGTAGAGCCATACGAGTGTAACCATTAGCCCGAAAGCACCATACCACTCAAAGTCTTTTGGCAGCATATGTGTTTGACCCTGTTCAATAAAATCAAAATCAAGAATCAAAGAAAAAGCTGCGATAAGTACGACAATACCGCTGAATAGAATGCTCATAGGCCCTGAACCTGTTATAAAAGGTATTTGAAAGTTGAAAAATGAACCTACAAAGCTGATTAAATAAAGAATCATTATGGTTAGTATTGCCGAAAAAATAGTTGCTCTGAATTTTTCAGTTGCTCTTATAGCACCTGTTCTGTACAAGATAAGCATTACGGCAAAGCAAAGCATTGTGCCGGAAATAGCCTGAACTGCAATACCAGGAAATTTCGTTTCCAGCATTAAAGAAACACCGGTTAATAATGCACCTTCACAAAAAGCATAAACGGGAGCAAGAAATTTTGCGAGTTTGGGCACAAACGATGTAACCAGCCCTGTTATTAGGCCGGCGATGAAGGCAATTCCCATTATCAAGATTACTTTGTCAGTGTAACCCATCAAAGCTTCATAAAAAACGGCCGCTCCTGCAATTGCTGCTATTAAAATCAGGGCAAATGCTTTTCCTATTGTTCCGTTGACAGTCATAGGCACACTTTCGAGCATACCTTCCGGCACGTTATTTTCCATTCTTGTCAGTATCGGATTTGAACTTTTGAACATATTTCCTCCTCTAATTTATTAATTATTCTTTAGCATAATTTTTTTTATATTTCAATTGTTCTTCAGCAGAAAAAGAAATTGACTTTTTTGTTGAAGGTGTGTTCAAACATATCGCTTTTTTCTTGTGCGTTTTTTAGTTTTGGTTTAAAACCTATCGTCTTTATATAAAAATCGATGCTTTGAGGTGTTTCTTGTGCACTTATTCGCAAGATAAGATTTTTGCTGGGTTTGTCCATCCCGTCGGCAATACGAAGTATTGAACCGAGTTTTTTTACCAGTTGTTTTTGCTCTTCCGTAAGAAGTGCATAGTTTTTGTGTTTGTTTTCATCAGGCAGAGATGAGCGGTGGTATCTTGCAATGTTTGCAATAATTTTTTTCTCATCGTCATTGAAGTCTTGCAGGTCATTGTTTAAAATGAGTGAACATGTGTGTTTGTGATGAGATTTTTTGTCTATAAAGTATCCTATATCATGCAAAAAAGCTGCTGTTTTAAGGTATTCTTTTTCTCTTGAAGAAAAAGAGCAAATTTTTTCATTCAGTGCATCAAAAATTTTTTCGGCGTATTCTTCTACTTGTTTTGCGTGTTCTTCGTTTTTTCCGAATTTTTTAAACATTTCTTCTTTTGTGTATTTTATTTTGTTCATATTTTTAAAACTTTTTCAATTGTTTTCAGCAAATCATCCTGGTTAAAATCAGATTTTCTGATAAACCCGTCGGCTTCCGGTATATCTTTTGCCAGTGTGTCTATATCGTATGAAGAAATAATCAAAACCGGAATATCTTTGAACTTTGAGTAAGACTTAAGTTCTTTAACGAATACGCTACCTGTCATTTCAGGCATTTCCATATCGGAAAGTATAAGGTCAAAATTCTTTTTATACAAAAGTTCAAAGGCTTCTTTCGGGTTTTTAACCATCTCAAAACTATATCCGCAGTGGGAGAGAATGTTTTTGAGCAGTTCTCTTGTGGTGAGTGAATCATCAACGATGAGTATATTGAATTCGCTTTTGTCTTTTGTCTCTTTTCTTTGCAAAGGTACAAGAGGTTTTTCAACAGGGGTATACGTACTTTTGTATAATTCCAAAATATTTAAAATTAAACAAACTTCTCCGTTTGCAAGAGTGGTTATACCGGATATGTTTTTTAATTTTACTATTGGCGGGTCAAGTTTCTTTTGGAGAATATTCTGGTCGCCCAGTATTTTGTCTACTATGATACCCATCAGGCTGTTTTCGGCTTCTACCATCACGACTGTTTTTTTCTTTGGATTTTGCTCTTCACAACGGGGAAGCTCCATAAGCTCACTCAGATAAAATATATTTACATTTTTACCTTCAAACATTATTGTTTTTGTAATATTTCGTGTATAAATATCATTTTCATCAATCCACATTACATTTTTTATTGATGACATAGAAAGAGCAAAAAGCTGCCCGGAAGCTTCTACAATAAATGCTTTCATTGTAGACATCGAGATAGGAAGCTCTATTGTAATATTTGTACCTTGATTCGGAACAGAAAAGACTTTTACTGTTCCGTTGAGCTGTGAAATTTTGGTTTGAACAATGTCAAGTCCCACTCCTCTTCCTGATATCTCAGTGACTACACGTTCCGTAGAAAAACCTGGCCAGAATATTATATTCATAATTTGTTCATCTGTCAGGTAATCTGCTTCTTTTTGTGTAATCAGGTTTTTTTCAAGTGCTCTTTTTTTTATTTTTTGAAGGTCAATACCTCTTCCGTCATCATGAATTTCTATTATAATTTTTGTCTGTAGACTTTTGGCTATCAGATATATTTTGCCTTTTGGTGATTTCCCTGCGGCAACACGTTCTTGAGGAGTTTCTATGCCGTGATCTATAGAGTTTCTTATTATGTGCATCAAAGGTGCTTTTATTTCTTCAATAACTTTTTTGTCTGCACTTGTTTCACTTCCGGAAATAAGCAGTTCTATTTCTTTTCCGGTATCTCTCGAAATATCACGTATCATTCTTGGAAACATATGGAATATTGTGGCGAGAGGAAGGACGCGGATATTTTTTATCATGCTTTCCAATTGTGTAACAATCAGAGTTTGTTTTGTGTCTTCTTCGTCTACTGATTTTTGCAGATTCAGTACCCTGTTATTAAGTTTTAAAATTTTTGCGGAGTTTTCTTGCAAAATAGAGAAAATCTGCTTGTTAAAAACAGAAAATGTAGAATAATCCATTGATGCTTCAGTATTTAGGTATTTTCTGTCATAGTATTTTATAAAACTTTGGGATTTGTTATTAAAGTTTTTTAGTTCCGTAAGTTCGGACAGAATTTTTTCAAGTTCGTTTACGTTCTTTTTTTGTTTTATTCTTGCAATAATAAGTTCCCCGATTTGATTTACCATACTGTCCAGTTTTTTGGAGTCTACTCTCAGTGTTCTTATTGAAGTTGACTCAAAAGAATTGAAAAAATCCTGTGCTTTTTTCACCGGCAGGGAAGATTCATTTAAAGTAGAACTGAGATTTGCCAGAGGATTTACGGTATTGTTGATGTCGAGCATTTGCTTGATGATATCAAGTCTTTGCAAAACTAAAGAAATATCGTCAGCCTCTTCTTTTGTGTCAAATATCATTTTTTCTATAGAAGAAAGGCTCTGTTTTAGAATATTTATAATTTCTTTTTCCGGAAGAATTTTGCTGTTTTTTATAATCTCCAGTATTTCACTTATTTTGTAAATAATATCCGAAGTTTCTTTATTTTTCGTTAATTCGGAAATATTTATAAGAGCTTCTTGCAGTTCAGGAATTCTGGATAGATTTTTTTCAAGTTCGCTTAGGCCTTCTTTTAGAAATTCTGTTTTTTCAGTGAAAATATTTATTGCCGAATTGTCTTGAGCGTCTTTCTGCTCTTTTTCATCGGAAGATTGTTTGTTTTGGACTTTTTCTTCTACAGCTTTTTTGTAATCAAATACCTCTATTCCGAGTTCTGTATATATTTTGTTCAGAGAATTTACAATATTTATGTATTTGTCTTTTATGTCTTTTATTTCATCATTTGTCATGACGTTAGAGTTTTGCATGACAAAATCTGTTTTGGCACAAATGTAGTCAATTTCGTTTTTTATATCATAGTAGTTTGTTGTTTCAAACTTTTCTTTTAGCTGTTTAACCAGGTCATCGAAAGTTTCTATGTAAGAGGAACTCTCTTCACCGTCTTTTATGTTTGTCAAAATCAAATATGATTCACATATCAGAGCGTTTATTGTAACAACATTTTCAGAAAACTCTTTTGCCTTTTTGTTTGTGTTTTGTGAAGAAAGTTTATTTTCTTCTTTTTTCCCGTCTTCTGAAGTATTTTCAAATTCCGGAACTTTGTATTTTTCTATAAGAGAATCTATGTTGTCAATTTGTTTTTGAATATCATCCGTGTAGTATTCTTTTTTTATTTTTACGGACTCTTGAATCAATTCCGAAAGTAAATCCATTGCCTTGTATAAGGCATCGGAAATTTCTCTGTTTATTACAATTTTGTTTTCTTTTGCGAGACCGAGAACATCTTCTGTTTTGTGAGCAAGTCGTTGGATATTGTTGAATCCTATCATTCTTGCTGCACCTTTTAGCGAATGGGCATCTCTGAAAAGATAGACAAGAAGTTCCTTGTTGTCAGGACTGTTTTCAAGCTGTAAAAGGTTGTTGTTGAGTTTTTGAATAATTTCTTCGGTTTCACCTCTGAAAATATTTAGAATTTCTTCAAACTCTTCCGGCAGAAAATCCATTTACCCTTTTTTGCTCCGTTATTTGTGTCTTTTTATTATTTAAGATTGTTTTATTTTAAATAAAACAAATATTTTTATTGAGAATTTTTTAAATAGTTTATGTTTTCGATATTTTTATTAAATGCCTTTAATACTTCGTTTAGGTCTTCCGTATTGTCTTTAAGCTCTTTCATAACTTCAGCGGAAAGTTTTTCTTGGCTTTCAAGGCTGGCAGAAGTATTTTCAATAAATTTCATCATGTTTGTGAGAGTTTCATTTAAAATATTGAAATTCTGTTCGATATTACCGGCAAGTTTTACTCCGGATTCAATTTCTTTACTTCCTTCTTCTGTTGCCATTACGGTAGAGTTTGTTGTGTGCTGGATATCGTTAATCAAAGAACTGATTTTTGTTGTTGCTTGTTTTGATTCATCGGCAAGCTTTCTGATTTCACCTGCAACAACAGCAAAACCTTTGCCGTGTTCACCGGCTCTTGCTGCTTCAACAGCTGCGTTTAGTGCGAGCATGTTTGTCTGTTCGGCAATATCTTCCACAAGACCTATTATTGAACCGATTTGTTGTATGTATTCGCTCAATTCAAGGATTAATTCCGCAATGATTTGTATACGCTGTTTCAGGACAATCATTTTTTCAATATTTGCTTGAACCGGTTTTTGCTCTATATCTGTGTTTTTCAAATTTTGAGATACTTTGTATAATATCTCTTTTGCACTTTGTTTCAGACTAAAAGACATTGTTTTTATTTTTTCAATATTTCCTGAAGTTTGTACAAAAGCAGATTCGTATTTTGTTATTGCATTTTTTTGTGAAACTGTCAGATCCAAAATTTTTTCTGCGGATTTTTTTGTATCTTTTTCTTTGTCAGAAATTTCTTTTCTCAGTTCTCTGAGCATCCACTCTCTTGTCCACATATATTGACCCAAATATGCCAAAAACAGTAAAGAAACCGCTACAATAACAGAGGGAAACCAGAGCTGTTTAAGTGAAATAATGATAATCATTATTAGTAATACGACAAGAAAAAGTACATCAAGTACAAATTTTATATCTGATTTTTTTCTGTAATTTGATTCATTACTGCTGTTCATTTTGCGGTATTCCTCGTGTATTGTAAGTTTTTTTTAATGCTCTTTTTATTTGACCTAAAATGCAATATAATCATTTTATTACAAATTTACAATTGAGCCAATACATTACGGAAATTAGATATGGAACTGAATAAATCTCTTTTGACAATAGATGATGCTGAAAATTTGCATTTGTGTTTTGAATTGGATGACAAAATCTATGCACTGAACGCAAAATATGTGCTCGAAGTCACAAGTCTTCCTGTGATAAATGAACCGCAGAAGCTGCCGGAATATATTGTAGGTATTTTAAATTACAATGATATGTTCATCAATGTGGCCGATATAAGAAAAATATTTTCTTTGCCTCAAAAAAAATACGAACTTACCAACAAAATCATAATAATAAAGGGTGATGAATCTTTGGTCGCAATAATAGTCGATGAGGTCTCAGACTTTTTTACAGCTGTGCCGTCACAAGTTCAAAGAGTAATGGGTGAGAATTTTAATAATATTATAAAAACATTTTACAAATTAGGTGAGAATGTCATAAACATTATTAATATCCAGCAGCTGGAAGAGACTATAAAGAAAGCTCATTTTGAAGAAAATACAACAAATTATTCAGAACTTTTTCCTGATGATGAAGAGTCTTTGTGCATACTTCAAAAAAGAAGAAACGAAATTGCCAGACAGCCTGAGATGAATTTGGATATAGCTGTTGCAGGGAAAGACCAGTATATTATTTTTAAAATTGGCGGACACTCTTATTGTTTGAATACTCTGCTTGTCAAAGAACTTGTTTCTTCCAAAAACTATAAAATAACAAAAATACCTTATACTCCTGATTTTATAGAAGGCATAATAAATCTGAAAGGTAATTTTTATACAGTTGTAAACCTTAAGAAATTTGTCGGATATGAATCACCTGATATGGCTTCAGAAGGTTCAGGCAATTCCGATTTTTCTGAGCCGGCAGAAACCAAAATTATAGTGATAGAATCAACGGAGCTTAAACTTGCATTTTGTGTTGACGATATTGTAGATATTGTAAATATTTCTCAGGATTATGTTGTACCCAAAAATGATATGGCTTTGGACAATTTATATATAAAAGCGGAAGTTTATATAGATGACAAGGTATACAATATGTTGAATATGGATAAACTCATAAATGACAAAAGACTTTATATCGGAAATAATTGATAAAAGCCCTCTGCCTCAAGGCTTTTACAACAGAGATACTTTGACTGTTGCAAAAGAGCTTTTGGGGTGTATCCTTGTCAAAAGAACTCCGGACGGATTTGTTCAAGCGGGGAAAATTGTTGAAACAGAAGCTTATACGGCTTGTGACCCGGCATGTCATGCATTTAAAGGGCGGACAAAACGTTCTTCCACTCTTTTTAAGGAACCCGGTTTATCATATGTTTATTTTACTTACGGGATGTATCACTGCATGAATGTTGTAACAGAACCTTTTGATACGGCGGCAGCTGTTTTAATACGTGCACTAGAACCTGTCTTAAATGTTGACAACACAAACGGACCTGGCAAATTGTGCAGAGAACTCAATATCACAAGAGAACACAATGAACTGCCTGTTTATGACAAAAATTCAATTATTACTGTATGTGCCGGTGATTCTGTTTCGGAAGAAAATATTGTCAGAACCACAAGAATAGGAATAAGTTCCGCAAAAGATTACCTTTGGAGATTTTATATAAAAGACAACAAATGGGTTTCCAAAAAGATTAAAAATGTTGCAAAAACTTAACAAAAGCCGTTGACCGTAAAAAACAATCAAAACCACCATTCTGGATGGTATGGTATGGGGTTGGATAAAGTGTCTTTACAAATTTTGGAAAAAATTCGTTTATGATTTACAGTTTTTGGGCTCTATATACATGTGTGAAACTTTTTTTAAGTCAAGGAGTGCCGGAACATGAGTAACATTGAAAATGTAGACGGAAGAAAACTTGTAAGTGAAAATCGTTACACTATACAAGGTGAAACTCAAGCCAGTGAAAGTACTACAACTTCTTCAAAATATCAAAAAGGAGAAGGATACAAAAAAGTTCAAATAAATCTTAATGGTGAAATGCAAGCACCTACGGACAATAGTCTTTCCGGAAGTAATAAAACTCCTGAACAAGAAGAAAATCTTGCAAAATTGGCTGATGCCAGAAACTTTATGAAAACACCGGATGGAGCAAAGCTGGCAAATATTCTTCTCTCACAGGAAGAAGGTCTTTCAAAGGGCCAGAAAAAATTCTTGAAAAAACAAGGTATTGACCCTGAAGCTTTTGTCCAGGAATGGAACAAAGTTCACCCCGAATCGGTGAACAACAAGAAATATGATTCCGCAAAAGCTTCTGAACTAAAAGAAGAAATGGGCACTCTTGCCAACACACATTTGGGAGTTGGTGACAACAGAGAGTCCAGTCCGAAATCCGACAGAGAGCTACAGGGCAGAACATTTATGCAAAAACTTTTTGGAGCCGGTGACAAACAAAAAGTTAAGGCAGATGAAAAACACGGTTTTGACACTGCAACAAAAGTCAACATGCATTCATCCACTGCTGACAGAAAAGGGGATATAGAGCATGTTGTTGCTGACGAAATGGCACAGGCCGGCGAGCAGTATTTAAGTGCATTTGAAAAAACGGATGCAAAAGGCAGAAAAACCTTTAAAGAAACAGATGAAAACGGTAACATTGTTAAAACAAAAGTTGTATACAACAAAGACGGCTCTGTAAAAAAAGTAAAAACAAAAGGCGACAGTTACGGAAAACTTGTTGTAAAACAATCCGGCGACAGTGATATTTCTGTCAAAGGACACTTAAACTCAGATTTTGTGTACGAAAAAAATCCTGATGTGCTTAATGTGAATAAACATACTATCGTTAAGGAAACAAGAACAGATACAGAATTTGTTGAACGTGATTATGAAACACAGAAAATCGTAACAAAAGAACTACCGCTGCAAGTTTTCATTCCTGAAGTTCCTGTTACTCCTGAAAAAGCTCCCAAAACTCCTAAGGGCGGTTTGGTTATGGATGTTATTCATAATTCACATACGAGCGGTTTTGGTTCTGTTTCCGGATATGAATTAAGAGAAGAGTTTAGAAAGTATGGTGCTGCTGATATTGTAAAAGCATACTGTTCTTACGATGAGTCAAATGTGCCTGCCAAAGAAACAATACAAGCTATAATGAAAAACTCAACATATTCAAAAGATATGACAGCAAGCAAATGGGCAAATATCTATAATGCAGAGCACATTGCCCAAGCACTCATAAATGATGCTGAAAATAAAACCGTAAATGAAGAAGCTTTGGGTGATTTTATCGGTGAATTGTTGAAGACAAAAAATACATTAGCACTAAATGCAGTAAAAGAAACTATATTGCGGCATAACAGAAATGTGGATGAAAAAATAGCGAATGATGAAAGCAATCCGAACAAGTTTGATGATCGTACAAAAATGCTTCATCAAAAAGTCACCGCAAAAAATGGATTTATAGCATTTTTGTTTGATTATGAATTAAAGTAACACACAAAAACCTCTCTTAACTTAAGAGAGGTTTTTGTATTTAAAATCTATTACATGCTTTATGCATTTATTTTCGGCAAAATGCCAAATTTGTAGAGGTCTATGCTTGTGCTCCTCTGACGATTTTTGCAAAACTGTCAGCTTTAAGGCTTGCACCGCCTACCAAAGCACCGTCGATGTCAGATTGAGCCATTTGTTCTTCTATTGTTTCAGGTTTTACACTGCCGCCGTAGAGGATTCTGATTTTTTCAGCTGCATCAGCTCCTGCGATTTCTTTTACAACGCCTCTTATCATTGCGATTACTCTGTTAGCTTCAACAGAATCACAAGTTTTTCCTGTACCGATAGCCCAGATAGGTTCGTATGCAATGATTGATTTTGCAACTTCTTCAGGTGTCAGTCCGTTGAGGGCTGCTTTAATTTGAGAAGCGATGTGAGTATCTGTAACGCCTGATTCTCTTTGTTCAAGAGATTCTCCGCAGCAGATGATAGGAACAAGACCTTCTGAGAGAATTTTTTTAGCTTTTTTGTTTACCATTTCATCAGTTTCGCCAAAGTATTGTCTTCTTTCGGAGTGGCCGATTATTATATATTCACATCCTGCATCTTTAGCCATTTCTACGGAAACTTCACCGGTGAAAGCACCTTGTGTTTCAAAATAGCAGTTTTGGCAAGCAAGTTTTACTCTGCCGCAGCCGCAGTCTGTCATTGCTTTATTTACGGCATAAAGTGAAGTGAAAACAGGTGCAACAACAACTTCCGGCATGGAAGCCTTGTCCATATCTTTTAATTCTGCCATTAAGTCGTTTACCAGTTGGGCAGATTCAGCTTGCAATTTGTGCATTTTCCAGTTGCCGGCGATTACGGGTCTTCTAGACATAATAAAATCTCCTTATTTTGTACTAATTCACACAAAGATAGTAGTTAAAACAAGGAGATTTATCAAGAAAATTATTTTTTTGCCGCCCCGAACAGTCTTTCGTTCAAAAACTCTCTGAGAGTATTTTTTACATTTTCGTAATAAGGTGCTTTGGGGTCTATTTCTACGGTTTTTACTGGATAAAATGTTGTTTTTGAAGGAGAAACTGCACCTTTTACAACATTTTTGAAGAAATTAACGAACTCTTTGTTGTTCATTGTAGGCAGTGGTTCTTTTTCGTAAGGCAACCTGAAAAGATTTTTTAAATATGTTTTTACATCCGCATTTGTCGGGTTTTTTCTGTCTCCGATTGTGAGAATTATTCTGTCAGGATTGCTTTGCGGAAAGACGAAATGAAACCTGACATCGCCTTGAGCAGCATTTTGATTGAGTGTTTTAAATTTTTGATAATCCGGGTTGCCTACCATTTGTCTCAACAATTTAGCGGGTCTTCTATATTCTTTTTGGCGGGCAGCTGCTTCAAAATAATCATTTATGTCATTTGCAGCTCTTGAAAATGTTCTGTATGTCGGAATTTTCATTTTTCACTACCTTTTTTCATTTTTTCACACGAGTTTCTACTCTTATAAAAGAACGAACAAAACAATTTATTTACTTTTTGTGAAGGTAGTTTTACAAAACTTAATTAAAAGACATTTTTATTCCAATAAGTTTTATCGGTTCATTTTCTCTGTCAAGCCAGCTTTGTGTCCTGTTTTTGGAGCGTTCTTCATTTATTTCTTTTACAAGTACGGCAAAATTTATATCAATAAAGTTTATTGATTTTATTCGCTCAGTGTAATAATTTTCGGCTCCGCAGTTTGGGCAGTATTTTGTTTCCGGCATGATTTGACCGAATTTTATTATGGATTTTCTTTTTATGTTGCAGCAGCTGCAACGAGTGAGATACCATTTGTTTTCAATATATTTTCCGCAGTCCGGGCAGTAACAGGCATCTTTCTCCGGCGTTACTTTTGTGTGGGTGCATTCTTTTTTGTGACGAAATAACATTGTGTACCTTTATTAACTCTAACAATTTTTTATTTAATAATTGTTTTTGACAAGTCAATTAAGATTGAAATTCTTGCACCACAGTTTTTATAACTTTTATACTTGATTACTGGCCTTCAAATATTCTTCTTAAAACGCCATTGTGCTCTTTAAGGAGTTTATCCGCTTCTTCAAAGCTTAAGCCGTACAGGATAAACAAAATAGCATGTTTAATTTTGTATCCGTTTAAATCCAAAACATTTTGAGCCGTACGTTCTTTGCAGCCGCAAATTTCTGCAACAATTGTGACAGCACGTCTTTTCAGTTTATCATTTGTCGGGTTCAAATCAATCATCAGATTGTGATATGTTTTGCCGATTTTAATCATTGATGCGGTGGACAGCATATTTAAAACCATTTTTTGTGCTGTTCCGGCTTTCATTCTTGTTGAGCCGGAAATGGCTTCTGCTCCTGTTTCAACACAGATAAAACAGTCCGAAAATTCTTTTATTTTTGCGGCAGGGTTTGATGTAATGGCTATTGTTTTGCATTTTTTTATTTTGGCTATTTCCAAAAACTTGCAGACATATTTTGCATTTCCGGATGCTGAAATACCGACTATGGTGTCATTGTTGCAGATGTCATAGTCTTCAAAATCTTCGAGAGCCATTTTGTCGGAATCTTCCGCACCTTCTATAGCTTCTTTCAAAGCTCTGTCGCCGCCTGCAATAATTCCCTGTATCATATCCGGAGGTGTACTAAACGTAGGAGGACATTCGGAAGCATCAAGAACGCCCAGACGACCGCTTGTGCCTGCACCGACATAAAACAATCTTCCGGCATGCATAAAATTTCTGACTATCATGTCTACGGCTTTTGTGATTTCGGGTATACATTTTCTTACGGCTTCTGCAACTTTCATATCCTCATTGTTAAGCATAATGAGCATATCTTCCGTGCCTACAAGATCGATATTCAGTGTGTCTCTGTTAATAAGCTCTGTTGCTGTTTTGTCTTTCATATAGTTAATTACCCGTATCACCGTGTGCAACTATACCCATAATAACTCTTTTTTTTGCTCCTGTACAGGTGGGAATATTGTTTTCTTTGTGTTCTAAAGTACAAAATCCAAGTATTGCAAAAGCGAGGGCTTCTTTGAATTTGTCATCTATTCCAAAATCTTTATGCGTTTTTATTTTTATACCGGGAAGGTTTTCATTTAAATATTTAATTAAGGCATTGTTGTATGCACCGCCGCCGCCCAATACAATTTCTTTTATATCTGTTTTTGGGAAAACAAAGTTTTCGTATGCATTTTGTATGGTTTTGGCGGTTAATGCGGTTATTGTTGATATTACGTCATATTTGTTTTTTGGAGCCGATTTAAAAACTTTTTTTGCATAATCATTATTAAAAAGCTCTCTGCCTGTGGATTTTGGCGGATGAACAGAATAATACGGTTCTTTTAACAATATATCAAGCCAGTCTTTGTTGATTTTGCCTTGCAGGGCTATTTCTCCGTTTTTGTCATAAGGTTTGTCAAAAAGCTTTTGCACAAAATAATCTATCAGCATATTGCCGGGCCCTGTGTCAAAAGCAAAGGTTTCGCACTGCGGTGACAAGACGGTTACGTTTCCTATGCCTCCAATATTTTGGATTGCTCTTGGTGTATTTTTTTTGAATAGCAATTCATCAGCGAACGGTACGAGGGGTGCACCTTGTCCTTGTGCAGCAATATCTTTTGAACGGAAGTCGCCTACTGTTGTAATTCCCGTAAGTTCTGAAATTACTGATACATTACCTATTTGTAAAGAACTGCGTGTTTTAATATTTCCGGTTTGAATAAGTTCGGGTATATGATAAATTGTTTGGCCGTGTGACGCTATATAGTCTATTTTGTCTTTTGAATAACCGGATTTTTTTATAAGTTCATTTGCACATTTTGCAAACAGGTTGCCAACAACAAAATCCATATTACAGACGTCTTTTACGCTGCCGTTGTTGTTTGCGAGATTTAAAAGCTTTTCTCTTATTTCTTCAGGATAGGCAAGAGAATGTGTTTGAATAAACTTAAAATTGAAATCATTATCGATGTTGACAAGGCAGGCATCTATTCCGTCCATTGATGTTCCGGACATCATGCCTATTGCTGTTTTGTATTTTGTTTTCATTATTCAATTATACAATTATACAATATATGTTATGAATATAGGTACATAATCAGAAGCTTACGTCCAAAAAGCATGATACCGATTAAAATACTGGTCATAGCTGCAATCAGTACAACACCGGCGGACAAATCTTTTGCCATTTTTACCATTTTTGAATATTTATTTTTGTAAAGAGCGTCCAGTGCAAACTCAATTACGGAATTAAAAAGTTCTGCTGTAATAACAAAACTGATTGCAAGAATCAAAACACAGTATTCTATGCATTTGAAATTTAAACATATACCGCCTAGCAGAGACAAAAAACCCGCAAGAAGGTGAAAACGGTAGTTTCTTTGTGATTTGTAAGCAACACTTAAGCCCTGAAGAGCGTAAGTAAGACTTTTTTTATAACCTCCTGAAGCAAATTTAGACATTTTTGCATGCTCCCTTTATCATTTCGTTTTGCATATCCCACATTTTTTTAAGAGATTCTTCATCTTTGTGGTCATATCCCATTAAATGAAGTATACCGTGAGCAAGTAAAAAGTACAATTCATCTTTCAATGAAGTTTGGTAATGTTTGTTATTTTCTGACTGCAATTTTGCGGTATCCAACGAAATCATAATCTCACCGAGATTTATTTCGTCATCAAAAACAAAACGTTCTTCTTTCGGGCTGTCTGCAAATATTGCAAAAGTTATTACATCTGTAGGGCAGTCTTTGCTTCTATAATTTTTATTAATTTCTTTTATGTTTTCGTCATTCAGCAAAACGACATCGAAATATAAAAGTTTGCACTCATAACCTTTAAGGCAAGATTCTTCAACAAGGTCTTTTTGAGATAAAAAGTATTTGACCATACACTCAGTGTTTTTTCTGAGCTTTTCAAGGTCTATATTTGTTTCAAAATTTTTGTATTCATTTTCAATGAAAACATTTACTTCTGTTTTATTCATTTGGTTTTTCAGACTTTTCGGAATCTAATGCCGATTGTAAATTTTCAGTTTTTTGCAGATGTTTTTGAATCTTTTTTTCAATTTTTTGTTCTTCATCTGTTGTGACCTTTTCAGGTGCAACAAATTTCTTTTTCAGGGCTTTTTCTTCCAACTCCTGAATAATATTTTCATGATATTTTATCCTTTGGTGATGAGCAGCTCTTAAGTTTTTACTCAAAACAGACGCGATTGTTTTCAGGTCTTTTAAGGTCAAAGGACTGTCCGAAAGCTGTCCGTCATCAAGTTTTGTTTGGATAATTTTGTTAATCATGTTATCAAGTTCTTCTTGAGAATGGTCTTTTAGTGTTCTTGAAGCTGACTCAACGGAATCCGCAATCATTAATATCGCCGTTTCTTTCATATTCGGACGCGGACCTGTATATCTGAATTGGTCTTCCGTAACCTTTTCTTCTCCTTCTTCCATTTTTGCCTGATTGTAGAAATAGCTGGCAATAGAGTCGCCGTGATGTTGGACGATAAAGTTTTGGACTATCGGAGGCAATCCATACTCTTTTGCAAGGTCAATACCGTCTTTGGGGTGTGCGGTTATTACCATTTTGCTCAATCTCGGATTGAGTTTTGTGTGAGGGTTTTCAATACCGAAATATGTTTGGTTTTCGACAAAGAATAAAGGTCTTTTTAATTTTCCGATATCGTGGTACAAAGCTCCGACTCGTGCCAAAACCGGGTCGGCACCTATGGCTTCAGCAGCAGATTCACAGAGGTTTGCTACCATAAGGCTGTGCGAAAATGTTCCGGGTGCTTCAAACTGCAATCTTTTCAAAAGTGCCTGATTGTTATCCGCAAGTTCTGCCAAACCGTACGGGGTAACAATTTTGAACATACTTTCCAAAAGAGGAATAACTCCCAAAACAATAATACCGCTTAAAAGACCGTTGCTGGTTCCGATTATTGCGTTCAGCCATATAACATTTGAGTCAATCGGTGTGATTGTATTTTCTATCAAGTATATAATTAATATAAAAAACAGCATTGCCAAGCCGATTTCTCCGCCTATTTTTACAAGATCAAACCGTCTTGAATATCTGACTTTTGAAGTTGCTATTGCCGCAATGAGACATACTATCAAAAATACCGCAGCAGGCTGAACAGGAATTTGTTCAACAAGTGCGATGGTTGTGATTAAAATAGTTGTTGCAAAAGCGGAAACTCTCGGGTTTGTAAAAATAGAAAGCAAAACCGCAAGAGCCGGAAACGGCAAGAAATAAAATGATGCACCGTTTGGCAAAACTGACGCAAGCAGCGACATTAGTATAGACAAAAGTCCAATTACAGAGAGATAATTTTTTGTCACAAACTGCTTTTCGTAATACAAAAGATAATATAGTAAAGTTGTTATTCCGAGAGAGACAAGAGCAAAAATACCCAAAAGTGCTTTCAGATTTATTTCAAGCACATTGTAACCCATTTGTTTCAGGGCATCTTTTTTTACTCTGGTGACAGGCTCACCTGCAAAAAGTATTTTCTCGCCTTTTTCAAATTTTACTATAGTAGGTGCAATTGAATTTATTGCATTCTTTTTGGCAAGCTCCGTAGCTGTTTCATCAAAAACCATATTAGGAACAATCACTTGTTCCAGCAAAGCTGAAATTATTCTGATTTCGCCTTTTGATGTTTCAAAATGACTGTTTCTCAGAATCATTGCCGTCAAATTGTTTTTTTCAAAATCCCGTTCTGTGACACCCTGATTCAAAACATTTGTAAGTGTTTTTTGAGCTTTCGCAAAAGTATTGTGCAGTCTTTCATTGTCTGAATTTATCAAATAATTTAAAATGTAGTCTTTGTAATAATTATTCTCAAAATCAAAAAGAAGGCTCATTTCTTCTTTTTTTTGATTGTAGTTTGCTTTTTCCGCTCTGACTTTGTCTATGGCTTTTATTAAAAGTGCATAGTTGTTTTTTATGTATGTGTCTTCTGCCGGTGTCAAAATAGGTTCGACTTTTTGAGCAATTTCTTTTTTGTTTTGTTCTGTTTTAAAAGTATCAACAACTTTGATAGTTTTGTATGCAACTATGTCTCTTTTGCTTGTGCCGTCATCGTTTATAATACTTTGAAAAAAGTAATATCTGGCACTCAAAACAGCAGTCATTGCAAGTGCAAAAACTATAAAAATCAAAAAATTAACTACCTTTGAAGACGAAAACATATCCGCCATAAAGTTTGCAATCTGAAGTTTTTTCATATGAAATAATCTCAATTATTATTTAACATTAAGTTATAGATATTTTAATACTTACATTAAGAATTGCAATCCTACCTTAGGATGAGCGAAGGAACAAAAAAACTTTTCAAACAGGCATGCTCAAACGTCATATATTTGTATCATTTTATTATAATTTTCTACCTCATACAGTTGATGAAAAACTTTTTAAACACGCTAAAATCAAAGTATAAGGCTGTACCCTGTACTTTAATATGTTGAGGACTTTTAAACATATGAAAAATTCCGCAGAGATTGTTGAATATAGCGAAAAGAAGTTTACTATTGCAGATGTATTTGCAAATCAACATCCGGTTATAAACGGTTGGATTATGCTTAGTGCAGTTGCTATAGTTGCTCTGTATGCAATTACATTTACTGCTGTATAAGTTTCAGTTTAAGTAAAAAGTTTATGCAGTAGCAAATCTTGAACATCTGTATTGTACTGATTTTGCGTTTAAAGCTGCACAAAAACTGTTTAATTTGTTATTTAAAAGCATCATATTTTTTCTCATATTAGAAAAATCACCCATTGCTCTGAGCATTTTTTCCGGTTCAACCATTGATGTAATGTCCGGATTGTCTACTTTTTCATCTGCATATTTTTTTACTAATAATTGATCAATGTAATCTCTTGGTCCAACTGCCATAATCTTATTCTCCCTATAAAATATAATCCCTTTATCCTTACTTATATAAAGTATTTTTATCAGCAAAAATTGACTTTTTGAGCTGGGTTTTGTTAACAATTCTTAATGTTTTTTAAGAGAGAAATTTTGTATATAAAAAACCGGTAGAACAAGAGTTCTGCCGGTTTTCTGTTTTTTTGATTTCCGATTAAATTAACAACCGCAGCCTTTGTGCTTGTCCAATTTTTTATATGTATCTTTTTGGCATTGATTCAAAAGTTTTTCAAAACATTCTTTATGTTGTTTTTTCTTGTCTTTTATTTCTGATTTTAGGTCTTTAATTTTTTGTTTTTGTTCTCTTTTGTCTCTCCAGGAGCATTTTTTGCATTCCATATCTTTTAGTTTTGCTTTTTCTTGTTTGCAGCACATTTTGAGCGGTGCTATTTCATCAAAGAATTTTTCATCAACATTTCTGGCTTTTACTCTTTGTTCTTGGCTTAGTCCGAGTTTTGTGTAGACTTCGCATCTTTTTTCAAAATATTTTATTTTCCATTCTTGAATTTCTTCACATGAATTAAATACAGGTGCACTGTCACAGCATTTTGGACAATCTGGTTTTTTGCAGTTGCAAGGCTGGGAATTTTCGCATGCCGCTTCTGATGATTGGCATGGTGATGACTGCAAGGCACATCCGACGGGTACAATATCAGCTTTTGAAGTATTTATACTCATTACGGAGCACAGCATAAGGGCAGATAGGGTGATTGCGAGTTTTTTCATATAGATCTCCTTAAAACTTTTACAACTCTTTTTACAGAATTTATTATATTTTTTTATAAATCAGAGTAAACTCCGCTAGAAGCAAGACAATCGGGCTATTTTTATAATGCTGAAAGTTGTACATCTGTCTTATATTAAATTATTAAGTTTCTTAAACAAAAGTATAATATTTGACTTTTCTCTATAAAGTTTTGAGATTTATATGCCGATAATAAAAGTATGGAAGATTTTAACATTGGGAATTGTTTTCCATTGCGTACGTTAGATAAGCGGATTTGAACAATAGGAATGAACTATGACAAAAGAGAATGCAAATAAGACAGAAGACGGAGTATCACTATTTTCCAGGAGTGCGGAGTTTTTGGATAGTGATCCGCTCGAAGAAATTTTTGCCTTGAATTTAGGGGATTTTCTTACGGAACATTTGATATCAGAAGAGCTTGCACAAAAAATAAAAAAACATGACAGTGCAGACAAGTCACAAAGCTTGAAAAAACAGCTTAATGAACTTATTTCAATATATTCAATAAACAATACATTGAGTGTACTTGGATTTACAAATAAAGAAGATTATATAATTTACAACTCAATAGCAAAGACCATTGTTCAAATGGTTGACGCAAAAGCCTGTCATATTTTCCTTTCTTCCGAATTTGCTAAAGGAATGGACAAAAACGAAGCAGGCATTGTTCTTGTCGGTTCGTCTTCAAATCCTGATGAAGTTATAAACATTGAAGACGAGAATATGTTAAAAATTCCGATGAATTATGGCTCGGAAAATACAGGTGTAATAATGATAGAGCCAAAAAGCGGAAAACAAGTGAGCGATGAATTTATTAAACTTATAAAAGTAACATCACGTCTTTTTGCGATATCCATGCTGCTTTTGAAATTAACGGACAACACCTCAAAAGCTATGAATGACCCCGATGTAACAAGTGTTGATTTACAACATTACAGAGCGGAACTTACTGCCGTAATCGGTGATTTGGGCTCAGAACAGCAAAACTTTGTTGAAATGCTTGCAAAAGCAGTAGATGCAAAAAGCGAGTTTCACAACAATCACTCACAGCGTGTTGCTGATCTTGCAAAAGAGATTTGCCTTTATATCGGCTTAAACGAAAAAACAAAAGATTTGATATATTATGCGGGTCTTTTACAAAACATCGGAAAAATTACTATACCCGAAGAATTGTTTAACAAAAAAGAGAAATTGTCTCAAGAAGACTGGGAAGCAATTCAAAATCACCCAAATATCGGTGTCAGCCTTCTTATGAGTATAAATTTCCTTTCAGAGGTTATTCCTTATATCCATTACCACAAAGAACGCTGGGACGGCAAAGGCGAGCCGGAAGGATTGAAAGCACAGAGTATTCCTCTTGGTTCGCGTATTATTGCTGTGGCTGATGCTTACTGTGCTTTGACTGAAGACAGACCCTACAGAAAAGCCATGAGTAATGAAAAAGCGATGAATATTATAAAAGAAGAAGCAGGAACAAAATGGGATCCTGAACTTGTCGGTTATTTGGAAAAAATTGTTTTTAAATAACATATATTGCCGCTATTGAAAGTTGAGAGAATTCAAAATGAAAAAATTTTTAATACTTATATTGACATTAATGTTGGTTCTGCCTTCAATGTCTTTTGCTGCGGCCAAAAAAGACAAAGTAGGTTATGTCGGTATTACATACGAAACTCAGGACAACTTTGTATTAAAATCAAAACTGTTTTATCCTGCACAAAAAAAGAAAGTGTATCCGCTTGTGGTGCTGTTTCACTCACTCGGATATTCCAGTGACTATTGGGGAATTCTTGTAAAAAGATTTGTTGATTCAGGTGCGGCGGTACTTATGGCAGATTTGAGAGGGCATGGTCAAAGTGTTTATGATTCAAATTTTAAAATCAGTTCTTGGGTTTATTATACACAGAAAGATTATGACAAATATCCGTCAGATGCAGTTGATATTCTTGAATATATAGCAATGAATTACAAAAATATTTCAACAACAAATTATGCAATTATCGGTGCGGATATAGGAGCAAACACGGCGATTCTTGCAGCGGAAAAAATTATGAATAAACCTGCTTGTATGGTTTTGATTTCTCCTTCACGAAATTTTAAAGGTCTGCATACATCTATTCCTTTAACAAACATAGGACAGGAACCGTTGTTGACAATGGTTAGTGCAAGAGACAGGTATTCCGTAAGCGAAGCTAATGCATTGAAAAAATTTGCACAAGGTACTTATGAAATAAAAACATATCCGGCAGGAGGTATGGGTATGCTTATGTTAAAGGTCAATCCTTCAATGGCTGATGATATTGTAAATTGGGTTATGCCAAAAATAAAAATGCCTTAGCTTTTTGATTTTGTAATGAATTTTGAAAGTTTTTTGAATTGTAAAAAATTTGTATTTATTTCTAAGTAATTTATAATTTATTATTATGAGAATTTTAGGAATAGATCCGGGCATTGCAATTGTCGGCTACAGTGTAATTGATGTAACCGGTGACAATTATTGTCTTGTTTCTTCCGGATCTATTCAAACCGACAAAAATAAATCTGACGCCGGCAGATTGTATGAAATTGCTAAAGATTTGGAACAAATTGTCGAAACTTTTTCTCCGGATACAGCCGGAGTAGAAAAACTTTATTTTTTTAAAAATCAAAAAACCATTATTCCCGTTGCTCAAGCCAGAGGGGTGATAATGATGATTCTTGAAAAGCATAATATCAGCTGTGAAGAATACACACCGATAGTCGTTAAACAAACTATAACGGGATATGGAAGAGCAACAAAAGAAGAAGTTGCTTCGGCAGTTGAAAAAATGATAGACAAAAATTCCAAAAATTGGCCAAAACTTGATGATACAGTAGATTCAATAGCTATTGCCGTATGTCATGCCAGAAACTTGGAGTGTAATATTGTATCAAGTTGTGCAAGTGCATAATATTTTTGTGTTTAAATAATAAATAACTATAAATAAAGGATAAATTATGTTATCAGATAAAATTTTTTTGAAAAGATTGTTGACACTGGCGGGTATCATGGGATTGATTTTAGGTGTTTTGACAATAATTCCTTTCATTTGCAATTTTACTTTTTTTGCAATTATGATTTTGGCCGCTCCCATTATGTATATTTATATGAAAAAGTTAAATCTTTTGGGCTATCTTGAACCGAAACAAGGTGCAATATACGGTGCAATTATAGGATTTATTTCTTTTCTTGGATTTTCTGTTTCTTTTGTACCGCTTGCAACAATTATCGGCTTTTTATATAAAGGTTCATTTTACTTGGGAGTTAGTCTTTTGTTCAGATCCGGTATTTTTGTGACTATCATGATGGTGCTGTTTGTTGCAATACTTTCAGCTTTGATGAATGCTTTCTCCGGCATGATAACGGTTTATATTTACAATCAGCTTGAGCCTAAACCGCAAAATACCGATGTACCAACTGATATAAATATAGACGGCTAGTTTTTATTGTAATATTTTAATTTGAGTCAGTTAGAGGAATGGTTATGGAATTTAAATCAAAAATAAAGACTATTGAATGGATAAGTTCAAAAAATGTTTCAAGAATGGTTGACCAATTGGTTATACCTTACGAATATAAGCTGGTCGATATAAAATCATCAAACGAAATGTTCAATGCCATAAAAACGATGATAGTGAGAGGTGCTCCCGCTATCGGTATTGCAGGTGCTCACGGGATGGCATTGGCTGCAATTGAAATAGCAAAAAAGACAAAAAACAAAGAAGAATTTTTAAAATTTTTGAAAGAAAAAGCAGAATTTCTGAAAAGTTCCAGACCAACAGCAGTAAACCTTATGTGGGCTGTGGACAAGCAGTATGAACTTGTGAAAAATTCAGCCGCAAGTGTTGATGAAATGGTTCAAATGCTTATCGAACACGGCATTGAACTTGAAAACGATGATATAAAAATAAATCAAAAAATAGGTGATTTCGGTGCAGAACTGGTATCAAAAAAAGGTGCAACAATATTGACGCACTGCAATGCCGGTGCTCTTGCAACGGTGGGATACGGAACGGCACTGGGGGTTGTGCGTTCTGCTTTTGCAAAAGACAATACTATTCAGGTTTTTGCTGACGAAACAAGACCCCGCCAGCAAGGTGCAAGAATTACAACTTTTGAACTTGTTATGGATAACATTCCGGTTACTCTTATAACAGACGGGATGAGCGGCTATTTTATGAATAAAGGCATGATTGATATGGTCGTCGTGGGTGCAGACAGAATTGCCGCAAACGGAGATACCGCAAACAAAATCGGAACATACAATCTTGCAATAGTTGCTGATTATCACAAAGTTCCTTTCTACGTAGCCGCACCGCTTTCTACGATTGATATTTCGATAAAAACCGGTAAAGAAATTCCTATTGAAGAAAGAGACCACGAAGAAGTTACACATATAAACGGAAAAAGTATCTGTGCACAAGGTGTAAATGTAATAAATCCGGGATTTGACGTTACTCCTCACAAGCTTATAAAAGGAATAATTACAGAAAAAGGTGTGTTGTATCCGCCTTATAAAGAGTCTATCAAAAAGGCTTTCGACAATTAGGCAGCCGGGTTATTTTCTTTTCCGAAAAATTTTTGTTACAATATTACCAGTAAAGAGAGCATTATTGTTGAGATAAAAAATGAGCACTTTTTCAAAAAGAGATACAAAAGTATTTAATAAAGCCAGAGCTATGTTTCAGTGGCTTACGTGTAATGTGTTTTTTGGTGCATACATAAAACTTATGTACAAATATAAAGTAGAAGGCAAAGAAAACATTCCTGAAGAGGACAAGTTTATCGTAGCGGCAAATCATATATCCGGAAGAGATCCTTTTTTACTTCCGTTTGCTCTTGATATACCGATTGCTTTTATGGCAAAAGAAGAGTTGTTTGAAAAATTTTTCTCAAGGTTGCTTCTCGATTTTTGCGGTGCTTTTGCCGTAAGAAGAGATAAAGTGGAAGTTTCTACCATAAAGACCGCATTGAATATAAAAAATACAAAATGGGTGCTTGGACTTTTCCCGCAAGGAACAAGAGATACAAGCGACAGAGTGGAAAAAATAACAAAAGGTTTTGCATCATTTGCAAAAGCTACAAAAACCGGCATACTGCCGGTGGCAATAATCGGTGCAAACGAAAAACCAAAATGGTTTGGCTCAAACAAATTGACAATAAAAATCGGGAAAATGATACCTTACAGCGATGACATAGACGATATGATGCATCAGTGGTGCGATGTGATTTCCGAGTTAACAGGCAAAGAATATGTGATGGAATAAAGAAGTTAAAAAGAAAAGTTTCGGGGTATGGAATGACAAGAAATTACGCAAGAAGATATGCAAAAGAATTTAATTTTTTCAGAATGTTTTATCAAATACTATGGTGTGTATTTGTAGCTATACCTATCTTTTGGTTTTTCTACAAATTTGAAGTAAAAGGCAGAGAAAATATTCCTAAAGACAGAAAGTTTATATGTGCCGCAAACCATGTTTCTTATTTGGATCCTTTTCTTGTGTCTGTTGCTGTTGTTAAACCGATTGCTTATATGGCAAAAAAAGAATTGTTTGAAAACAGCCCGTTTTTTACTCTGAATATGGATTGGCTCGGAGCTTTTGCCGTCAACAGACAGAAACTTGAAGTTTCTACCATAAAAACAGTGAAAGAACTCTACAAAACAAACTGGCTTTTGGGTATTTTCCCGCAAGGCGGCATCAGAAAAAACCATACCATAGAAAAAATAAATAAAGGTTTTGCAGTTGTTGCAAAAGCTGCAAAATGGGATATTTTGCCGATTTCTATTACGGGATGTGAAAAATATAACTGGATACCTTTCGGTGCAAAAGTTGTTGTGCAAATAGGAAAACCTATTTCCTGCAAACTTTCTCAAGACGAGATTATCGAACAATGGGGACAGCAGGTTGCTTCTATGAGCCATTACAACTACATCCCTGCGGAACCGGAAACGGAGCACGAAGCGGAAGAGTCTTTAGCAGATGTATAAATATTAATATTTGTAACAGATGTTTGTGACGACTAATTTTACCGGGTTTTGTATTTTTTTATAAAACATTTTTTATTGTAAAAAAAAATTTGGTCAATATTTAAAACTAAAAAATTTTAAATACGAAATATTTCATAAAATACATTGCATTTGTTTAATTTTTAAACACTGCTACATGCATAGCAGTATCTTGACGAATTATAAAATATGTTGTATTTATATAATTAATACATTATTGTATTAAACACACTTTATCTATAAAATTAAATCCGCAAGTCAAATGACAAGCGGTTTTTTTTGTTCAAAAACAGATTTTGTTTTTGCTAAAATGTTTTTGAAGGAATAAAAATATGAATGAAAAGATATACGAATTAGCCGAAATTATAGATGAAGATTTGAAGAAGAATAATCTTTCTGACACAAGCAGACAGGAGTGTGTGGAAAGTTTAAAAAAACTTATACCAGAAGGCTCTGTTGCAATTGCTCAAATAAACCCGACATCAGGTGATGTGAGAGGAAATGCAAAAAAAGCTCTCAGATGGGTAGAATGGGCTGAAAGACTGGGGCTTGATGCAATAATTTTTCCGGAATTGTATCTTTTGGGATATCCTATAGGCGATTTTGTTGACAGATTCCCTGTAGTGGTTGAAGAAAATATTGAATGGCTCAAAGCACTTGCAAGTTGTACAAAAAATACAAAAGTGATTATAGGTTTTGCGGAATTTAACAAAAATAAAGTTGGGAAAAAATATTATAATTCCGTAGCTGTTTTGAATAACGGGAAAATTGAAAATGTTGTCAGAAAAACATTGCTGCCAAATTATGCGGAATTTAATGATTACAGGCATTTTGAATCTTCACCAGTAAACAGCAAAGACAGGATTGTTTCCGTCGGAAAATCAAAAGCGGGAATTGTTGTTTGTGAAGACGGCTGGAACGATTTTGACTTTTTTGAAAAGAATTTATACTCTGTTGACCCTGTTGAGGTTTTGGTTAAAGAACGGCACCCGGATTATTTGATAAACTGTTCGGCTTCCGTTACACGTGCGAAAAAAGAACAGCTGAAACACAATATGCTTTCTTTTTCCGCAAAAAAACACAAAACACCTATTGTGTATGTAAATCAAGTCGGCTCGTCAGACTGCTTGTCTTTTGAAGGAGCCAGTCGTGTCTATGACGAAAACGGGGATTTGATTTACAGGGCAAAATCATATGAAGAACAGTTTTTTATAGTTAATGCAAATGATAAACAGGGGAAAATTTATCCTCTTCCAAAGGGGCTTGAAAAAACATTAACGGAACAAAAAGCATTCAGTCTTGACCATGAACCGGATTTGGAAAGAACATATTTGTCGGTTTTGCAATCCATAAGGGATTATTTTTCAAAAAACGGGTTTAAAAGAGCTGTGCTGGGTTTGTCAGGAGGATTGGATTCCACAGTAAGTGCAGTGCTTTTGGCTGATGCAATCGGTGCTGAAAATGTTTTTGGTATAAGTATGCCGTCTTCAATTACAAGTACGGAAAGTAAAAATGATGCAAAAGAACTTGCCCGCAATTTGGGGATAAATTTTGCTGAAATACCGATAAAAGATATGTTTGATACGGCAAAAAGCGAGTTAAACAACGCATTCTCAAAAATTGAAAAATCTTGGAATTGCCGTTTTAAAGAATCTTTTACAAATGATAATATCCAGGCTCGTTCACGTGCAATGATACTTTGGGGTGTAGCAAACGAATTTCAGTCATGCCTTCCGATTGCGACTTCGGACAAATCGGAATTGTATATGGGTTATGCTACCATAAATGGTGATATGTCCGGCGGTTTTGCACCTCTTGCCGATATATCCAAAACAAAACTTTTTGCACTGGCAAGATGGCTAAACAAAAATCGCAAAACAAAAAATGCAATTCCTGAGTCTGTCATAAAGAAAAGACCGGGTGCAGAATTGGCAATAAATCCCAAAACAGGAAAACCCTTGCTTGCTGAAGAAGCCCTTATGCCTTATGAGTTTTTGGATGAAGTAATCTGGCGTGTTGAAAATTTGCAGCAGTCAATTACGGATATGCTTGAAGTTGAATTTTTATATGAAATTCATATGAAAGAGCAAAGAGAACCTGTTTCTCAAGAACAAAAACTAAAATGGCTGCAAAAGTTTTTCAAAAGGATGTCCACAGCTCTTTACAAATGGACGCTTATGCCGCCTGCTCCCATCGTAGATGCTCGTTCTGTAAACAAGTCAGAATACAACCAGCCGGTTGTATCATCAAAGATAAATTATAAAAAAACGTCATTTGAAGAAAAATTGGAAGATTTGAAATCTAAATATGTCTAAATTCATACTCGCTTGCATATAAAAACAACAGAGCGGAATATTTTGTTATTGAATATTTTAAAAATTGGTTTCAGAAAGAACCGGACTTTTGTCATGCTGAGGCACGAAGCGGGTCAGGATATTGCCAAATAAGTGATTACACATCAATCTTAATTTCTATTCCCCCTCTCTTGAGACAGACGAATGTGATCAGACAATTTTATTTTGTAGAAAATATTTTGTTACAAACAACTGCGGCTAAACAAAACTCCTTCAATACAGTATAATTTTTTTATGTTAAAAGATTTAAAAAACCGTTTTGACTTTTTTATCAGAAACAAAACAAAATTTTCCAGAAAAAACTTTGTAGAAAAAAACGAAAAATTATTATTTCATAATTATCTGGAGAATTTGTATACATATGATATTTTGGGACAGTGTCTGAACAAACATCCGTCTGATACCGCAAAAATTCTTGATATAGGTTCAAAAAATTGGTTTTATGCAAAAGGTGAGTATCATTTTTTCAAAAGTTTTGTGCAGAACCCCTGTCTGGATGGCGTAGAAATTGATGCTTTCAGACTATACAGCAATTTGTATTCCCGGTATGAGACAGCAAAGTTTTATACAAAAAATCTTAAAAACACAAATTACATAGCGGGTGATTTGCTTTCAATAAACGATACATACGATTATATAATCTGGTTTTTGCCGTTTGTTACGATTGAACCTTTAAAATACTGGGGGCTGCCGGAAAAATATTTTATGCCCGAAAAACTGCTGTATCATGCCTTTTCTTTGCTAAAAAACGGCGGACAAATGCTAATTGTAAATCAGGGAGAAAAAGAAGCAGCTGTACAAAAACAGTTGTTTGAGAAACTGAATATAAAATACACGGAAAAAGGGATTGTTAAAAGCCGTTTTTTGGAGTACAAAAACGATAGATACGCTTTTGTTATAAACAAGTAAAAATTTCCTCAAATACAATACAGAACGGAGTTTATAATATGACAAAGAATTTTGAATTGAACCTTTCTCATGAAGAACTTGTAAAAAGAACATCAAAAGACTGTCTTATACCGAAAGAAATGCTGAAAGA
>CALURG010000055.1 GCA_944323115.1 Candidatus Gastranaerophilales bacterium | reverse complement strand
TCTTTTACCTGTATTGATGCTGTTTTGGTATTGTAATCAGCTTCTGCTGCTTTATCATCATCTGTATAATATGTTGTTACAAATCCGTTGTTGCTGTTAAGGTCAATTTCCTGTCCGTTTGCATCTATGATTCTCATTGAACCGTTGTTGTATCCTTCAAGAATTTCCGGACCTGTGAAGTCATTAGTCAGCCAGGAAACAGGAATATCTTCACGAGCCATATCTGCATCTGTTGCTGTTCTGTAGTTTGTTGTGCAGTTCTTTTTATCTGATTCAGGGAGTGCTTCATATTCTGCAGCTGTGATAGGTTTTCCGGAGCCATCTATCCACGGATGTTCATCATCAGGAACAGTGTACCAATCATGCCATTGACCATTGCTGTCTTTCATCTGCAATTTGTATGCACCGCCTGCTATAGCTCCAAGGGTTGATGCTGTTACACTCTGAGAAAGTTGATCTCTGTCAGTTGCATCTGTATACATTATTGTCTGGTTGCTTATTTTAATTGAATATTCTCTTGCTACCTGTTCTGTTTGTTGGGCAAGAATCATTATTGAATTTGTTATCTGTTGAGCTCTGTATTCCAGGTCGCTCTTTCTTGATGTTAATAACAATAATCTTGCCTGTGATGCTGCTAAACCCATTTCAGTACTCCTTACATACTTACTTTTTTTTACTTTACTTACATATATATAAAAACAAAATAAAAAAGCTATATTCAATATATAATATTTTTGTTACAATTCTTAATAATAATTGCAATATCCACTATTTGCAGTCTTTTTTGAAATAGATATTAATGGTAGAATATTTTATTCATATGGAGAATATTAAATGCAGACATCAAACCAATCATTAAAACCAACAACTACAAAAATCAACGAAAACAAGCATTTAGAAATAGGCGGATGTGACTTAGTTGAACTTGCGGCCAAATATGGTACGCCTTTATATGTATATGATGAACAAACAATAAGAACTGTTGCACAAGAGTACAAAAAGGCATTTTCATCTTATCCCAAAGTCAATATGCTGTATGCATCAAAAGCTTTTATGACCAAAGCAATAGTAAGAATTTTGGATGAAGAAGGTTTTGGCTTTGATATGGTTTCAGGAGGAGAAATCTATACAGCCCATACAGCCGGTGCAGATATGAAAAAATGTCTTTTTAACGGGAATAATAAATCTTCTGACGAAATAAAAATGGCAATAAATTACGGAGTCGGACTAATTTCTGCGGACAATTTTTTCGAGCTTAAACTGCTGGACAATGCCTCAAAAGCAGCAGGAAAAGTAACCGATATACTTTTGAGAGTAACACCGGGTATTGAATGTCACACACATGAATATATCCAAACAGGGCATTTAGACTCAAAATTCGGTTTTGATCTGACACAAGTAGACGAAGTCATAGAACAAATTCAAAACAAATACAACAACCTTAACATCGTTGGACTGCACGCTCACATAGGCTCTCAGATATTTGAAACTTCAATTTATTATGATGAAGTTGAAGTGCTTATAAAAGAAATGGCAAGAATAAAACAAAAATATAATATAAATCCTACACACATAAATCTTGGCGGAGGACTCGGTATCAAATACACAAAAGAAGATTGTCCGCCATCAATATACGAAATAGCAGACAAAATAATATCATCAATAAATATAAATTCTGAAAAATACAACATAGAAAAGCCGGAAATACACATAGAACCAGGTCGAAGTATTATTGGTACATCAGGTGTAACACTCTACACAGTCGGAAGCTCAAAACAAGTTCCGCAAGGCAAAAAATATGTGGCAGTAGACGGAGGTATGGCAGACAACCCAAGACCCAGCCTTTATCAAGCTGTATACACAGCTGAACTGGCAAACAGACCTGAAGATAAAAATGAAGAGAAGGTAACAATAGCAGGTAGATTCTGTGAATCAGGCGATATCCTTATTCAGGGAATAAACCTTCCTAAGCTGAAAGAAGGGGACATATTATGTTTCTATGACACAGGTGCATATGGATATTCAATGTCTAGTAATTACAATCGTGTGCTAAAACCTGCTGCGGTACTTGTAAATAACTCACAATCTGATATTATTATAAATAGAGAAAATTACGAGCATCTTGTTTCATTGGATGTTATCCCCTCAAGGCTAATAAAGAATTAGTAAGAAGTAAGGTCAAAAGTGATAGGAGAAATTAAAGAAAGTTTAATAGCTCAATTAAGTGCATTACACCTGACTTTTAGCTGGGTAAATGTACTTGAAGTATTAATAATTTGTGCATTTTTGTTCCTGCTTTACCAAAAATTTATCAAAGGCACACAATCAGAAAAACTTGTCAAAGGTATATTTATTCTCCTTTTGGCATGGTTGTTCTCGGAAATACTAATAAAATTTAATCTTATGATTTTAGGTGTATTTTTAAGAACAATGGTCAGTATTATCATGTTCGGTGCCGTTATCATATTTCAACCTGAAATCAGAAGATTTTTGGGATATCTCGGACAATCAAACTTCTTTCATGCACATTTCAACTTAAAACGAAAAAATCCGAAAGAAACACAAAAAGTTAATGTATTGAAAGAACTTATTGAATCAGTAAAATATCTTTCAAAAACAAGAACCGGAGCTTTGATGGTTCTGGAAAGAGCGGATGATGTCAACAGTTACTCTGATGTAGGAACGCAGCTTGAAGCAATACTGTCAACTGAATTATTGTTAACAATTTTCCACCCAAATACTCCTCTTCATGACGGTGCTGTTGTAATTTCGGGCGACACAATAAAATCAGCCGGTGTATTGCTGCCTCTAACTGAAGATCCAAAGCTCAGCTGGAAATACGGCACAAGACATAGAGCAGCAATAGGTATGAGCGAAGTATCTGATTCAGCATGTCTTGTTGTTTCAGAAGAAACAGGTGATGTTTCAATTGCACTGGACGGTTCTTTAAAAAAATACGATGATATTACTCTTTTGAAAAAAGACCTTGAAATTCTTCTAGGTTATGAAGATGAAGATATGATTGAAGAAAACAAAACTGTTTTTAACTTTATAAAAATAAAAACAAAAAAACAATCGCCACAGAATGAAAAGAAAAATGACAAGTTATCAAAATAATGAATCCTATTGAATCAATATGCAAAAATAAAATAGTAGCCGTATTAAGAACGGAAGATGCAAAAGAAGCAATTGAAAAAGTCAATGCACTTTACGCAGGCGGAATAAAAGTTTTTGAAATAACGGTAGAAAAAAGTATAAATATTCCTGCAATAGAAGAGCTTAGAAAAAACAGCAATATTATTGTTATGGCAGGAGGTATAATTACTTCAATGCGAGCACAAGAATCAATAGATGCAGGAGCACAAGTTATTGTTTCACCGGTTTTTCAAGGGAGCCTATTAAAATTTTGTCTAGGCCAGAAAATACCGCACATTGCAACTGTTTCGACACCAAATGAAGCTTATAATGCTTGGAAATCAAGAATTCCATTGATAAAGATTTTTCCGGCAAAATCAATGGGGCATGTAGAATATATAGAAGACATGTTAAGACCGATGCACTTTCTAAATCTTATGCCCGCAGGCGGTATAACAATAGAAGATTTTAAACAATACCTGAATGCAGGCTCTGTAGCAGTAGGTATAGGCCGCAGCCTTTATAAAGGTGCCGGTTCTTTAAAAGAAATTACGGAACGGGCACGTTTTGCAACATCACAGCTTAAATAAAATTTAGTTTATAATATCAGCTATACTTTGAGCCCTGTCAGACCATTTGTGTTTTTGTTTAACGATTTGTGAAGCTTTTTGTGCCATACCGATGCGTTCATCATCATGTTCTAAATAATAGCTTGCCTTTTGGGCAATATCTTCATATGTAACAGGGTTACAATACGCAAAGACATCACCAAACTCAACATTCAATATAGGATTTTGTGCAGTCAAGACCATAGTTTCAACGGCACTTGCATTTAATACTCTTCCGTCAATACCTCCGGAAAGTTGAAAAGGCTGTGAATGCAGTACGATTTTTGCTCTGTTCATCAATTCAAGTACATCTCTTGGGCTTGAAGCTTTCTTTAATGTCATATTGCCCGTAAGAAATTTTTCCCAAGTACCGTCACCGCATATAGTGATATTAAAATCCTTGAGTGTTTCAAGCATTTTCAGTCTTTGTTTATAAGTAATAATATAAGATATACTTTTTGCCATAAGAACATACTGAGATGCATCAAATTCAAGCCCCAGCTGCTTTTTAAAGAAAAGATATATATCCCAAAGAGACAAAGCAGGCTGCACCATTGCAACTTCAATAAATTCAATCATCAAATTAAACACAAGATTAGGCATAATTTCTTTAAGTTTTTGAATTTGTGCCTCATAATCATCAATTGAACCTAAAAACAAAATATCAAAATCTTTTTCGACATCAAGTTTTTTCCAGAAATTCAAATCCACACCACAAGGTATATACCCGTGAACAAGCTCAGGAAAATAATGTTTGACAGGTTCCGAATCATTCGCACTCGAATTGAAAAGTACAAAGTTTTTGTATGACGCAAACTGAGAAACAACATCATAGTTTTGGTAAAATACTGAATCTATACTCCACATAATATTCGTAATGTTCTTATTCAGAAGCTTTTGCCAATGTTCAACGCCACAAGTGTTAAAACCAATTGCAATGTTAGGATTTATACCTTCTTCAAAACATACATCAGCTCTGCAAGCTTTTATGCCGATTTCATTAAAACCTTTTAAAAGTCCGTCAGAAAAAACGGCCGGAGTATTATAATTGCCTTGATTTCCACTTTCTCCATCATAAATAGCAATTACCAAATTCTTTTTATCCATTAAAGTCCTCAAATCTACAAGTATACAGATATATATTCGTATATTTCCGTGTTTTTGTCTAATAAGAAATGTTTTTTAATAATTAAATTATATAAAGTATCATGCAGATTTTAAAAGTTTGAAACGCCTATTAACAATAATTCTTTTGTTAAATTTAAAGTCTTCTTCATTCATATAAATATTTGTAACTTTGTCATATCCCGAAATGAACAGTGAAAGAAATAACTCTGTATTCAAATTAAACACGGAAATCTTTTGTGTAAAAAACTCTTTTTCCAAAAAATCCCAAAAAGCATAATCCACAAAAAAGGTATTTGCAAAATTTAACCCGATACGCTTATGGTGAGCCTTTTTATTTATAATATTTTTTAGTATATCTACGTCTGAACTTGATATTGATTCCTTGCCAATATCAATAATGCAAACGTCGTTTACATCCTTGATTTTCATTTTCATCCCTGATAGTGGTATATGTTTTCCCTAACATTTATATGATATCAGGTTGAGTTTTTATTTTAACTGTATTAAAGTACATATTTTTTATAACTTTAGTTGTATATATTTTTCCCCTCTTTATCGTACATGTTGTTTCGAAATTCCTTAATTTTTTCTATTTCATTAAGATAATCACTTTTAAGAAGAAAATTAGAATTAGCAAACAAGGTATTTAAAGAATCTTCAATATTTTTTTTGTTCATTTCTATCATGTCAGCAGCCATGTGAATATTGGAAAGAGCAAGTCTTGTCATGTCTCTAAATCCGCTTGAAGCTAGCATAGCCGCATTCTTGTCATTCATAATAATTTTTACTAATGATTGAGACACGAGCATCGGCATGTGGCTAATCAAAGAAACAGCCCTGTCATGTTCTTTTGCATTCATATAAATTGTTCTGGCACCTGTACACATGATAACAGAAGACAATAAATTCAAACTTTCTTCATCTTTTGTTTTTTGCATATCATCAGGAGTCAATACCCATGTTGCACCTTGAAAAAGTTCGGCAAAAGATGAATCAAATCCGCTATTTTCCGTACCTGCCATAGGATGTGTACCGATAAATATATATGGCCTGTGTTTTTTTGTTACAAATTCTTTTAGGCTGCAAACGTCAGCCACAATTGTTTCAGGTTTCAAAATATTTTCTAAAGAATCAAGCATTTTTACAGTTTTGCTCATAGGTGAACAAACAAAAACCAGGTCGCATTGTTTTAATAAAGACAAATCATCGGAAATATTGCTTGTGTAAGCTTTTAATTTCTCTCGTGTTTGGGGATTTGAACTCACAGCGTACAAATTATATTTTTTATACAAGGATTTTAAAATTGAACCGCCGATCAATCCAAGTGAAACAATTCCGATATTTATGTTTTTCATAGAATTTTAACCTTTTACAAACACTCTTATCCTATAAAAATTATACACTAAGTTAACATTTGTTTATAAATTTGCACGTCTAAAAAAAAATTGTAATAATAATTACATTAATAGTCTAACCATTCCTTTCTTGACTTATGCGGCTTTTGAAAAAAGGTCGCATTATTTTTTGCTAAAAACAAGACAACAGAATTCATTTTTACCTTTTTGGTTGCTTATGCTAATATTAAAATAATCAATGGGGGAGTTAATTAAATATGAATATATTGTCTTGGTTATTTAAGAAAAAAAAGAATAACGATGTACTTGCATATTATCCTGACGCCGTTCTGGTAGTTTCAATGTCAGGTGAGATACTATCCGTAAATGAAAGACTTTTAAATCTTTTCAATATAACAGAAGACCGACTGTTCGATATGGAACTTTTGGATTTGTTTGACGGAGGATTCAATCTCGTAAGCAATTTGACAAAAACTGATGATTCGGCAGTTGTGCGTTCAAAATTAGATCTCGCGGAAGATTTGTTTTTGGAAATAAAAGCATCCGACTTCGATGATGTCGAGGATAAAATTATTGTAACTATCCGAGATGTGACAAACAGTCAAAAAATGTTAAACAAACTTCTTTTTGAACATGAATATTTAAATAAACTAACAAAAAATAAAAATACTTTCCTGACAAAAATTTCTGGTGAACTTACATCACCTATTCATTCCATAAACGGATTTTCACAAGCAATTCTTGAAGGATTGGGGGGTGACGTAAACGACAAACAAGAAAAATACCTAAAAATTATAAACAAAAATTCAACACAACTTCTGGAACTTATAAACAGCCTTGTAGAATATTCCAAACTAGAATCCGGATTTTGGGATTACGAATTTAAAAATTTTGACTTTGTAAATTTAATGACAAATCTTTTTAACACATATAAACCCAAAGCTGAAGAAAAAAAATTGATTTTAAATTTTGACTTAAACAGTTTGGGCAAAAGAAGTATATACAGTGATGAAAATGCATTAAAAAGAATTTTAGAAACACTTGTTCAAAATGCAATAAATATAACTGAATCCGGAGCAGTTCAAGTTGTTGTAAACCATCCTGATACTGAATATCTTGAAATTGCCGGATTTAATGTATCGCCGAATATGCCCGACAAGTCTTATCTTATGATAAAAATTATCGACAACGGTCCCGGTATACCAGAAAATGAACTAAATAATATTTTCGATCCATACGCAAATATTGAAAAATATATAGCAAAAAAAGCCGTTGCCAAAAGTCTTGAACTCGGTATTATATACAATCTAGTACGAATACTTAAAGGCAAAATGTGGGTAGAGACTGAATCAATGAAAGGCAGTACTTTTGCTTTTATTATTCCTATTGAACGAGTAACAATTTAACATTGAGGTACAAATGGCGAAAGTTACACTAAAGAATGTTGTAAAAAAATATGATACCAAAACGATTATAAACGATATTTCACTTGAAATAAGAGACAAAGAGTTTTTGGTTCTGGTCGGTTCTTCAGGTTGCGGAAAATCAACTATACTCAGAATGATTGCAGGGCTTGAAGATATAACTTCCGGTGAAATTTACATAGACAACAAATGCGTAAACAACGTCCATCCCAAAGACAGAGACATTGCTTTTGTATTTCAGAGCTACGCACTTTATCCGCATATGACAGTATATGAGAATATTGCTTTCCCGCTAAAGATGAGAGGATTAAAAAAAGACGAAATTGACAAAAAGGTAAAAGAAGCTGCTGAAATTTTAAACTTGACAGAATACTTAAAAAGAAAACCCAAACAGCTTTCAGGAGGACAAAGACAAAGAGTGGCACTGGGAAGAGCAATTGTAAGAAGCCCTAAGGTTTTTCTTATGGATGAACCTTTATCAAATCTTGATGCAAAATTGAGAGTCCAAATGCGTTCTGAAATAAAAAAACTTCATGAAAAACTTCAAACTACATTTATTTATGTTACACATGACCAAACAGAAGCACTGACAATGGGTGACAGGATTGTTGTGTTGGACAAAGGAGTTATTCAGCAAGTCGATGAACCTGAGAAAATATATTATCAGCCGGCAAATACTTTTGTAGGAGGATTTTTGGGTTCGCCTTCCATGAACTTTATAAATGTAAAAATAGAAAATAACAAAATAAAATTCAATGAATATGATATCTGTCTTTCTGAAGAACAACTAAATCGTCTAAAAGGCAGAAATGAAGTAATTATTGGTATTCGTCCCGAGAAAATGGACAGCTTATGCCCAAATTTTGAACTCGATGCTGATGTTGAAATTTCAGAAATGCTTGGCAGCGAAAAAATAGTTTACTTCAACATAAACGGCTCGAAGTGCAGTGCAAAAATTGATGCACAAAGACAATTTTGCAAACAAATCAGCTTAAAAATAAACACTGAAGATTTTCTATTCTTTGATTCGGAATCAAAAGAGAGAATATAAGGGTTAATGATGTCAAAAACAAAAGTTGCAGTAGCATTAAGCGGCGGATTGGACAGCAGTGTTGCATGCTGGCTTTTAAAAAAACAAGGGTTTGAAGTTGTCGCAGTGACCGCCAAAATGCTCAATGATACAAAATTTGAAAATATAGTTAATAATGCAAAAAATGTAGCCAAAAAACTGGAAATCCCGCATTTTGTTCTGGATTTAAGCAAAGAATTCCACGAAAATGTAATAGAATATTTTGAAAACTCCTACCAAAAAGGTGAAACACCAAACCCATGTATTATATGCAACCGTACAATAAAATGGGGTGCGATTTTTGATTATGCAATACATAAATTAGGCTGTGACTGCATTGCTTCCGGACACTATGCAAAAATTGTTGATGACAACGGAATAAAAAAATTGTACCCGGCAAAAGATGAAAAAAAAGACCAGCAATACTTTTTGTTTGAACTAAATCAAGAACATCTCAAAAAAATAATGTTTCCTCTGTCAGATTATGTAAAAGAAGAAATTCGCAATATTGCTGCAAAAAATGATTTGCCGTCAAAATCGTCCAAAGAAAGTCAGGATATTTGTTTTATAACAAAACCAATGACAACAAAAAAATATATTACAGAAAAAATGGGAATCCAAAAAGGTGAATTTATTCTTTTGAATACAAATCAAAAACTCGGAAACCATGACGGATTTTACCAATACACGATAGGCCAGAGAAAAGGAATAGGTATTGCTTACAAGGAGCCGTTATATGTGGTAAAACTGGATGCACAAAAAAATATAGTCTATCTCGGAACAAAAAACGATTTGTACAAAAACGAACTCTGTTTTAATAAATTGACATTGCAATATCCATTGAACTATACGGAATTCGATGCAAACGTAAAAATAAGATACAATATGGAAGCAAAAAAAGCACACATTTCTTTAGATTTGGAAAATCAAAAAGGCACAATAAAGTTTTATAATCCGATTTCGGCAGTTACACCCGGACAGGCCGCTGTTTTTTATGATTTAAAAGACAATCACTTGATTGGCGGAGGCTGGATTGAGCAGTAAAAAATTAATAGAAAAAGCAGAAAAGACTTCTCTGCTTACAAAAGAGGAAATAGTTGAAATATTAAAAGACAACTCAATAAATCAACAACTCTTCAATACTGCAAACAGGGTAAGGAAAAATTTTGTCGGTGAGTCTGTTCATTTGAGAGGGCTCATAGAATTTTCAAATATATGTAAATGTAGCTGCAAGTATTGCGGTCTTCGAAAAGATAACAGTACGATAAAAAGATATAGGATGAGCAGTCAGGAGATTATGCGGCTTGCACAATCAGCTCTGTCATACGGCTACAAAACTATAGTACTTCAAAGCGGTGAAGATGCTTTTTTTGATACAGAAAAGATGTGCAGTATCATTAGAAAAATAAAAAAACTTGGCTTTGCAATTACTTTAAGTCTCGGAGAAAAGACTTTTGAAGAATATCAAGCATATAAACATGCCGGTGCTGACAGGTACCTTTTAAGAATAGAGACAACGGATAAAAAACTGTATGAAAATTTGCACCCCTTTATGAGTTTTGAAAACAGAAAAAGGTGTCTCAAAGACCTGAAATCTCTGGGATTTGAAACAGGAACAGGATGTCTTGTCGGTTTACCCGGCCAGACATACGAATCTCTGGCCGAAGATATATTGTTTTTTAAAGAAATTGATGCGGATATGATAGGATTGGGACCGTTTATTCCATGCCCTCAAACACCGCTGGAAAAAGCATCAGGAGGGACATTTGAGTCGGCACTAAAAGTCATGGCATTAACCAGGCTGCTTTTGCCGGATATAAATATTCCTGCAACAACAGCAATGGAAACATTACATCCAAACGGCAGAATTATTGCTTTGCAATGCGGTGCAAATGTTGTCATGCCTGATATTACAGAAGGAGAATACAGACAACAGTACGCTATTTATCCGGGCAAGGCAGACGTACAAAATACTCCTTTGGAGTACAAAGACAAAATTACTGTGCAAATTCAATCGATAGGGCGAACTATTTCAGATACATTCGGCTTTCGTAATAACCATTTGAAAAACAATTAAGCTACAAAATCTTTTTCGGCTTCTAATACAAATTTTTTAAATTCTTTTACAAAATTTTTGTTTTGCAAAGTAGATTCTATAGCGTACTTGTTGCCGCAGGCAATAACAACCGATGTACCGCCTCGCAGTTCTTCTGATTCTGCTATCATTGACAAAACTCTGGAGCGAAAATCTTGTTTAAATTTCGGACTTTCTATTTTAAGCTTCGCTTCAGATATTTTTGAATCTTTCAAAGGATTTGCAATAGATACTACTATAGGCTTTTCGAGCCTTCCTATTTCATTGGTTTTTTGAAAAAGTTTTAAAATTTCACGAACAGCAGCTTCAAATTTATCAGGTACATTTTTTTGCTGAAGGTTCATTTTTGCGGATATTCGTGATGTTCCTTTCATTGAATTAAAAATCACTTTCATACTTATATTCTCCAATTTGTTATTTTTTATACTTATTTTTTATTTCTTTTGCATGTTCATCTATTTTTCTTAATGATTCAAAGCTGAGAATCTGCCAGTAATCTGCAAGCCCGTATTCATGTAATCTGGGCAAAGAATATTCCCTATCAGGATTTTTGTTTGTTTCTTTATTTCTAACATAATAATACATTGCACTCTCATAATTTGAATAAGCAGCTTCTTTTGAGGGATCATTAAACACTTCCATTACTGCCTGTTTGATTCCAACACTTTCATAGAATTTTTCAAGCTCTGGAATGTCTTTACCTATATTTTTTCCCTGTAATATATCGTAAATAAGATGTTCAACATTCCCTATATAATTAAGCTCTTTTGTCCTGATTTGAAATTCGCCCCAAAGTTCTTTTTCACGACCCTTGCTATTTTTTACTTTGTGTTTTAAGTTGATTTGAGTAGTTGTATATCCGTTTTTCTTACGGACTTCACTTGTTTCAACAACTCTTAAACCCGGAATTAGCTGTTTCCAATATTTTGCTGTTTCATGATTGATGTATGGCAATATATGGTTTGCATGGTAATTGCTGACTCGTGTCGGTATAAAATCACCGTTTTTTATGGCTTTTGTTAAATAACGTTCAACTGCTTTTAGTTCCTTTTCATCACCTTGAGGAAGAATAAGCCTTGTACCTACCAAATCCTTAATCCAATTAACTTCCTCGTTATAACTTTTTTTGCTGCAAGCTAGTATTTTTGCAATTTTTCTGTAATCTTTCGGCTCTAATTCAATTTCACCTTTTAAAATAGATGATTTTAAAAAATCTTTTTCATCTTTATTCTGTTCTGTAATCGGTACACCGAAAACATTTTGGGAAATAAGATCCATCATTTCTATTTTGACTTTATTGTCTTTAAATTCTTTTATAAGTTTGTCATAAATGCCTTCTGCATCTTTTGCTCTGCAAACTATATATTTCCCGTATTTCTCATCACCGCCGAAAATATCTTTTATCTGCTGATGACACTGATCTTTATACTCTTTTGCTTCTTTTGCAAGAAAATTTGAAGTAGCTTTAAATTTGGCTAATTTATTTATAGCTGCATCTATGACAAGGGCCTGGCTTGGTGAAAAAACAACTCTTCCTTTTGCGTCACTTTTAGGCTCAAGAAAATACAAAATTTCTTCATTTAACAATTTTTCTTTTTTTATTGTATTTAAATTTTTTAAGACTATTTCATTATCAGATTGTGAAAAATTTTTCTTTTTTACATTAATACATCCTCTCTGACATTCAAAACAATCTTTGTCAGGAGTACGCTCAAGCTTTTTGTCTGTTTTTTTTGATTTACCGAAAGAAGGTACATATTGTGCACTAAAATCTGTAAAAAGTTTTAACCCTGTTGATTGAATATACATTTTTTATTCCATATTAAAGTACTTATAATAATAAAAATCATAAATAAAAATTTTTGTCATCACTCTGATTAATATTTATAAAAATAAATATTTTGTTACAAGTCAGAGTTTTTATTTCGTGATAAAATTTTTTTATGCAAAAAAGAAAAATCGCTTACATAGTAATACTTTCTCTTATATTTATAGGCTGTCTGTGGGCATTTATTTCCGCCGGAGTTATTACAAAAAATTTCAAAAAAGAAGCACTCAACACTGCCGGTGAAAAGCAAAAGCTAGACATAAAAGATTTGTTGATTACGGAAACAAAAGATGACAAAAAATACTGGGAACTTTATGCTGACGCAGGATACTACGACAGCCAGAACAAAGTTGTAATATTGTATAACATAATAGGAAACTTCTACAATGATGATGAAGTAGTTTTGAGTATGGAATCTTCAAAAGGTACATTTAATGAAGAAACCAAACGAGTTGTGTTGTATGAAAATACATATATAATTTATAAAGACGGAACAAATGTAAAAGCCAACCGTTTCACCTGGCAGGGAAACGACAAAGATATAGTTGCTCAAGGGAATGTGGTCATCAGAAGAAACGGAGAACTGAGGACATTCAGCAATGAAGCATATCTCGGAAACAGTATGAAAAATGTCAGGATAAAAGGACGTTCAAAAACTGAATTGTACAATAAGGGGAATTTTGATGAAAAATTTTAAAGTACTTATTTTAATAAGCTTGATAATACTTTCAACAATCAGCCTTGCTATCGCTGCCGATTTGTCGATAGAGTCAGACAAACAAACTTTCAAAATGGAAGAAAATAAAGCAAAATTTGAAGGCAATGTCAGGGTAAAAATGGATGACATAAAAGCGACATCCCCAAGAGCAGAAGTATTTATTGATCCTAAAACAAAACAGCTTTCAGAAGCGGTTATGTATGATAAACCTTATGTTGTTCAAGTTCAGCAGGCAAAAACAAATGAAATAAAAGCCAATATTCTAAAAATGTCTTTGCTCAAAAAAACTCTGAAAGGTGAAGGCAATACACAAACAACAGTAACAGAAACAGGTGCTCTAAAACCTACTGTTATAATTACAGCTGATGAGCAAGAATATGATACAAATACAAAAACACTTACGGCAAAAGGAAATGTAATAATATACTACAAAGATGTAGAAACATTTTCCAACACAGCAATTGCTAACTTGAATCAAAAAGGTGATTTACAAAAAATTACACTTGTCGGAAACGGCAGATTAAAACAAAAAGACAGTGTAATTACTGCTGATAAATTTATTTATGATGCAGTAAAAGAAGTAGCATATGCACTTGGTTCCGCTCACAGTGATGTTGATATGGACGGAACAAGAATAAATGTCTGGTCAAGTCGTCAGGAATATTACAAAAAGACTAATATCATACAAGCTTCCGAAAAAGTCCACGTAACATACAAAGACTATGATGCAAAAGGCCCCAAAGCTACAGTATACCCGGATCCTAAAACAAACAAGCCGAATGAAATAGTTTTTATCGGAAGATCGACAATCACAGAACAAATGCGTTCTATTGAAGCCGACAGAATAAAAATGTACATAAATCCTAAAAATTTCTTTGCAGAAGGCAATGTTAAAACAGTCATAAGAAATCTACAACAAAACAAAAATTAAAAATTTTGTAAAATATAGGCAATTTTTATCATGAAAATTACTTTATACAAATACAGGAAGTAAATGATTGGAAATAATTTATGTCTATAGGTTTAGAAACTGCTGTTTATCCAAATTACGAAACATATAATCAAATACATAAAACGTCAGATATACCGGGAAGAACATCAAGAATATGCTATGCTGACAATGATAGTGTTCCTCCAGAAAAACGTGGAAAAGAAATATCTGACGAAGATTATGAAAAATTATCTAAACAGCTTGTTGGTGCAAAATGTCCCAAACCCTCAGCTATAAAACAATTTTTTAAAAAGCTGGAAGAAATGTTTGCCAAAAAAGCAGAAAAACCAATCACTTTTACAGTAAATGATCTTCAAGAAAAAGGCGAAAGAGTTCTAGATTTGTATGACGTATATCAAAACTACAGACATACATCAGCAAATCAACATCAAAATAATAAAACAAATGTTTATCCCAACAATGTCTATTACAGTGCGTAATTATTATTTATAATTGCAGTACATCGACACAAAAATCAGGTGTCTCTTTGAGTCTCTGTTCCATTTCTTCAAATGTCAAAAAGCCTTCCTGTGCACCAAAATGAGAAACAATTGATGCTGCATTTACAGATGCAAGCATCAGAGATTTTTCGATATTCCAGTTCGTGTACTCAAGTGCAGCAGTAAAAGTAGAAGACAGAGCATCTCCGGCACCCAAAGTACTCACAACTTTTGCCGGGAACTCAGGACAAATGTAATATTTTAAGCCGTCATAAGCATAAACACCATGTTTTCCGTCGGTAATAATAACAACTTTTGCATCAGTCGATTTCAATTTATCAAGCATAGCCTTGATATCAGGGTGAATAGCTTCTGATGAAAAATTCTCAGTTTTGGTATCCGGACGAACCTCGATTTTTGTAACAAGAGAAGCTTCTTCCTTGTTCATAACAACGACTTCAGCAGTTGAAAGAATTTTTTCGAAATATTTTAACCCTCTTTTCAAGCTAGAACTTCCGGGATTTATTGCGACATTCACATTGTGTTCTTCAGCAAACTGAGCCAATTTGTCAAGGACTGCACCTGATTTGCCGTTAAGCGGAGCAATATACAGCCATTTTGCATTTTTTACTGCATCAAAATTTATCTCTGACTCTTTCATTGTGCCGTTTGTACCTCTGTGAGCCAAAACTGTTCTGTTACCTTCGAAGCTTAACAAAATAATAGAAAAGCCTGTTGTTTCCGTCTTCGATTCAATCAAATTTGAAATATCAACTCCGGAAAGCTTAACTTTGTGTTTTATATTTTTGCCCATAAAATCATCGCCGATTTTAAACAATGCAGAAGTTTTAAGTCCCAGATGTGCAAAGTTAGCAGCAGCATTCAACCCGCCGCCGCCTACTGCTGTTCTGAAACTGTCTATCTCAACTTTAGCACCGTAAGGAAATGACATAAATTCCGTACTTGCCTGTTTTGTGCTCACAGAAACTATATCAGCGGCATCACTTTCAACAAAAGCATCTATTGTCGCACTGCCTATTGTTATTACATCGTACATAGTGTTTTCTCCCAATTATTTTTAAGCTCTCGGATGAGTACTATCATACACCGATTTTAAACGTTCTGTCGAGATATGAGTGTAAATCTGTGTGTTCGAAATAGATGCATGCCCCAAAAGTTCTTGCACAACTCTCAAATCTGCACCATTTTCAAGCAATTTTGTCGCAAAACTATGTCTGAATACGTGAGGAGTAACCTTTTTAGGCAGTTCTATTTTCTTTACAATGTCGTTTATTGCCGCTCTGACTGACTGAGTTTGCAGCCTGTAGCCTGTTTTGTTAATAAAAACAGGGCTCTTCTCATCTTCCGTCAAATCACATTTTTCTTCGGGCACCATATATCTTACACTTTTTATATATCTTTCCAGAAAATCTTTCGCTCTGTCTGATACCAAGACAATTCTTTCTTTCGCACCCTTGCCCATTACGGTGATTTCATTTTCATTTAAATTTAAGTCGCCAAAATTTAAATTGCTGAGTTCCGAAACTCTCATTCCTGTCGCATACAAAAGTTCAAGTATCGTTCTGTTTCTAAAACCGGCAGGTGTGTCAATTTTTATGTTATTTAAAATTTGTTCAATTTCTGTATTTGAAAGAAACTTCGGCAGACTTTTATTCTTTTTTGGTGAATGGACACTGTTTGTCGGATTTACTTCAATTATTTTTTCCCGGTATAAATATCTGTAAAAAGTTCTTATTGCAGCAATTTTTCGTGACAATGTAGTTTTGGAATAGTTAAATTTTTGTATAAAAATAAGATAATCTTTCAGTTTTTCGTGATTTGTTTCTTCAATCGGAACAGAATCAAGCCATATCAAAAAACTCAAGATATCCGAATTGTATGCACGGATAGTGTGTTTTGAAAAGTTTTTCTCAACCTCAAGATAAACCAGAAAATTTTTTAAATAACTTTTTGTAAGTCCGCTTAAACTCATACTACAATTATATGACATTATTTGTTAATTGAGCAAAAAATAATATTATGAAATAGTATTTTTCGATATATAGATAAAAATAAATGGAAAAAGATAACAAACAGAAAAAAATAATTTATCTTATTGTTTTTACTATACTTATAACTCTTATACTCCTTGTTCAGACTAGAATGTCTTTTGTTTGTAACAGGTCAAGCAATATTTGTACAGAAAAAAGAGTAGTTCCTTTGCTTGGTTCTGAAAAAATAAATTATTTCAAGCTTTCTGACATAAAATCCGCACATGTTGACTATTCAAGAATAAGGTCTTCTAAAGGTAAGACCTGGATATCAAGACTAATTTTAGAAACTCCACAAGGAAATATTCAAATTTTTGATAAAGTCCAATCATATGTGCCAGAATACCAAAAAGAATGTTCAGAAATTAAACAATTTTTAACTTCAAATAAACCCAAATTAGAGATAAGGACTGACAATATAATAATTTTTGAAATCTTGTTTATTATTTTTATATGTGCATTGTCTATCATTATAACTAAGTAATTATCTTAATATTTATTTGAAAAATTCGCTTGATATTGTATTATAAAAGAACGATAATGACATCTAAAAAAGGAGAGGAAATTGTCTATCGTTCTGGATAAAAAGCAGTGTTTGATAGCAGGTGACGGAGAACTGCCTGTTGCAATGGCGGAATCCGCACAAAAAAACGGATTCGACGTGGTTGCTATATCTTTGTCCTCTGACAACAGAAACAGACTGAAAAAGTATTGTTCTAAAGTATACAGTTACGGGCCGGGTGAAGTTTTAAAAATAAAACAAACTCTCATTGACGAAAAAATCACCCAGTTGACATTTATCGGAAAAGTTCACAAAGGGCTTCTTTTGAGACGTCCGAAACTGGATATGGAAGCTTTGAGACTGATGAAAGAAGCTCAAAGACTCAATGATGATGCTGTTATGCTTGTTCTTGTCGACCAGCTTGAGCAAATGGGAATAAGGGTTCTTGACCAGACTATATTTATCAAAAATCTCATGGCACCTCCCGGAGTTCTTGGTGCACATGAGCCTGACGAAGAGCAGTCTTTGGATGTTGAATACGGATACTGGCTCGCAAAGGAAATGGGCAAACTCGATGTTGGTCAGTCTGTAGTAATAAAAAATAAAATGATTATGGCCGTAGAAGCTATCGAAGGAACGGACAAATGTATTGAAAGAGGCTGTAAACTGGGCGGCAAGGGTATTACTGTCGTAAAAGTAAGTAAGCCGACTCAAGACAAACGTTTTGATATCCCGGCAATAGGTTTAAACACCCTCAAGACAATGGACAGATTCGGTGCAAAAATTTTGGCAATAGAAGCAAACGAAACTATTATTGTTGACCAGAAAAAAGTTATAGAATACGCCGACAAAAAAGGCATTATCGTAATGGCAATATAACGCCGTCTTGTGGAATTGTTTTTCAAACAAGCAGG
>CALURG010000054.1 GCA_944323115.1 Candidatus Gastranaerophilales bacterium | reverse complement strand
ATAGCACAGAAATACTTCAACAATATTTGTTGCCGCAGGGTCTTTGTCATAGATTGTTTGGATATCTTCTTTTATTTGTGATATTGCACGTTTAAACAGCATATTACCTTCTTTACATTGATGCATTTGTTTCAAATAATGGCGTAGAAAGATATCTTTCGCCAAAATCACAAGTCATAACAACGATGAGCTTGTCTTTGTTTTCTTCCTGCCTTGACAATTCAAGTGCGGCATATACGTTTGCTCCTGAAGAAATTCCGCAGCAGATACCTTCTTTTTGGGACATTTCAATAGCAGTTTCAATGGACTGCTTTGTTGTTACCGTCATTATTTTATCGATTACTTCAAGGTTAAGATTTTGGGGTATAAAATTTGCTCCGATACCCTGTATACCGTGCGGTCTTGAAATTCCCTGTGACACAAGAGGGCTTTCCTGCGGCTCTACGCCTATAATTTGTATATCATGATTAAATTTTTTGAGTGCTTTCCCGATACCTGAAACTGTTCCGCCGGTACCAAAAGATGCAACGAAAATATCAATCTTGCCTTCAGTATCTTTTAGTATTTCCTGTGCTGTTGTAAGTTCATGTATTTCAGGATTGTCAGGATTTGAAAACTGAGAAGGGATAAAGCTTTTGGGTAAAGTTTCCGATATTTTTAAGGCTTCATTTACGGAACCTTTCATACCTGCTTCTGCGGGAGTAAGTACAATGTCAGCCCCGTAAGCAGAAAGCATTTTCCTTCTTTCTATACTCATATTCTCAGGCATTGTAAGAACAAGCTTGTAGCCCTTAACCGCACAGACAAGTGCCAGTCCGATGCCTGTATTTCCGCTGGTCGGTTCGATAATAACCGTGTCTTTGTCAATTAAGCCGGCTTTTTCGGCTTTTTCTATCATATGCAACGCAGGTCTGTCCTTTACAGAGCCGGCAGGATTGAAATACTCCAGTTTTACAACTACATCAGCATAGCCTTTGTTGATTTTGTTGAGTCTTACAAGCGGTGTATTTCCGATTAATGACAAGATATTGTCATGTATATTTGCTTTGACTTTTTGCATATATAAAGAGCCTTTATTTTTCGAGTTTCATAAATTTTCTTTTGCCTGCTTGAAGTACTTTGGGAAGAGATGTTGTTTCTACTGTCAATGAAGTGTCAGATACTTTTTCATTATCCAGTTTTACACCGCCTCCGGCAATTAGTCTTTTGGCCTCGCCTTTGCTGGCAACAAAACCGAGTTCTAAAAGCAGATCAAGGATATTTTTGTTTTCTGTAAGTTTGTATGAGCCTATATCTTCGGGTATTCCTTTGTTTTGGACTACATTAACAAACTCATCCTGAGCTTTTTTTGTTTCTTCATTAGAGTGATACTCGTTAGTGATTGTGTATGCGAGTTTCATTTTTATGTCTCTGGGGTTTTCTGTTTTGAGTTTTTCTTCGATTTCTTTTAATTCTTCATCAGATATGTCAGTAAGAAGTGAGTAGTATCTCATAATCAGAGTGTCAGGAATAGACATGAGTTTTCCGTACATATCCTTTGCGGAATCCGTTAATGAAATGCAGTGTTCGGGATAAGTTTTTGACATTTTTACGAGACCGTCGGTACCTTCAAGCAGCGGTAACAGCATAACCATCTGAGGATTTGGTTTTCCGTAAGCGGATTGGATTTCTCTGCCTAAAAGCACCTTAAATCTCTGGTCGGGACCGCCTATTTCGATATCTGCATCGATTGCAAGAGAGTCATATGCCTGCATAAGCGGATAGAAAAATTCATGAATTGCTATCGGTTTACCTTCGGCATAACGTTTTGCAAAGTCATCTCTTGTCATCATTTGTGCTACCGTTACATTTGATGCCAGTTTAAGAAGGTCCGTAAGTTTCATTTGATGCAGCCAGTCTGCGTTGTTTACGACTTCTGCTTTTGATGTATCAAGAACTTTGGACATCTGTTCAAAGTATGTTTTGGCATTTTCTTCAACCTGTTCTTTAGTCAGAGCAGGACGTGTTTCTGATTTGCCGGAAGGGTCGCCTACCATAGCTGTAGCACCGCCTACCAGCAGAACTATTTTGTGACCAAGTTCCTGAAATTTTTTGAGTTTTCTCATTACGACAGTGTGACCAAGGTGAAGATCCGGGCGTGTGGGGTCCATACCGAGTTTTACCCTGATAGGTTTACCGGATTCTGCTGATTTTTGCATTTTAATGGCAAGTTCTTTAATACCGCCGGGCAGCAATTCTGCACCTCTGGACACTGATTCTGCCTGTTTTATGAATTCTTCATTTAGTACAAATTTTTCTTCCATCAATCCAATCCTCTGTAATTTTCTTTTAAAAATCTAGTGTTATTGTATCAAAAATATTATACAGGATTATTAAATCTGATATTTACAAAAAAATACGGACTATTTTTAGCCCGTATTTTTTGTAAATGATTAAAATTTTTATACGGCGTATACGCTGACCTGTTTGCGGTCTCTGCGATACGGTTCAAATTTTACATTTCCGTCAATTAGTGCAAAAAGTGTATCATCTTTGCCAATGCCTACACCATTGCCGGGATGGAATTTTGTTCCTCTTTGACGAACAATTATATTTCCGGCTTTTACAGCTTCACCGCCGAATTTTTTGACGCCAAGTCGCTTACTTTCGCTGTCACGACCGTTTTTTGATGAGCCTACGCCCTTCTTATGTGCCATTTTATTATCTCCTTATAATATTATTTTTATTAAAGTTACTTAATTTTCTTCAGCCGGAGCTTCTGTACTGGCTGATTTAGCTTTTGGTGCTGTAGTTCTGATTTTTGTAATCATTACTCTTGTAAAAAATTGTCTGTGACCTTGTTTTCTTCTGTAGCCTTTTTTTGCTCTTTGTTTGAAAACGATAACTTTTTTTGCTTTGTCATGTTTAAGGATTTTTCCTTCTACAGAAGCTTTGTCTACGTATGGTGCACCTACTTTTGATTTTGCACCGTTAACAAGCATAACAACCTTGTCGAAAACAACTTTGTCATTTTCTTCGCCGTCGATAAGTTCGATATCAACGTAACGGCCTTCTTCAAGCTTGTACTGCTTTCCGCCTGTTTCAACTATTGCGTACATTTCTTTTCCTTTCATTTGAGGAGCTGTAGAGTTTTTCATAATTTATTTTTAAATTATGTGTACTCATTTAAAGACAGCTTACCTATCTAACATTCGTAATTTAAAGTTTAGCAAGTACATACCTTAGTGTCAACGCTCTATGTTAAGGTTTGTAATTTTTTTCCAAATGTATCAAAAATTTTTTTTAGGAGGTTTATAAAAATATAAATTTTTAATTGTAGGACTGCATTTATGATTTCTGTTAAAAGTTCTTATTACTCTCAAAAACCTGTGAGTTTCGGCATGTATTATCCCTCTTCTGTACAAAATACTTACGGTACGATAAGTAAGTCATCGAGTGATAATTTGAATACTTTAATATCTGCATATAAAGAAATATACAGAAAAATCGGCATATTATCTGAAAATGAACTGAAAAATATATCAAAAGAAATTAAAGGTGTGGAATTTTTGGGAAAAGATAAAGGCATTGTTTTTCACAATATTGACGACACACCTTTTGACTTTGTTTTATCCATGCCTGATTTTTCAAAATATGGTGACTCTGTATCTATTTCCGCTCAAAAAAATGGCCGTGTTTTAAGTTCTATTTCTTCAAACAGAGGACAGGTCTTTTTAAATGGCCGTACCGATTGTTTAAAACAAAGTGATATAATGGCTTTATCAATTGATAAAAAAATTGAATTATATACTGAGATGCTTGATTATCCTCTTTTGAAAGTACGTAAATTTATCGCAAACAATTCGAAAATTGATGAGATGGTAAAATTGGCAAATGAAAAGATGATATTGAGCAGAAAATTTCAAGCCTTGTCAAGTTCAGCTAATTTAAAATCTGCTGAAAGTCTTAATGATAAGTCTTTTGAAAGTGCTAATTTAAAAGTATTGAAACCTAAATATCAAACAAACAATTCTTCTGAAACGGCAAAAACTCTTCATTGTAAAAGTAATGATGTTTCAGAAAATAAGAATATCGTAAAATATTCTAAACCCAAATCAAAATGCAAAAAAGTAATTACAACTTCTTTAGATGCAGCAAACACTGATAAAATCGAAAAAAACAAGAATAATAAAAACAGAAAGAAAACTCAAAAATCAAATGACAAATTGTTAAAAATAAAATCTGATAAGAAAAAACAGCATACAGTTAATAAATCTCACTCTGACATGCCTAAAAAGCAAGTTGAACACGTAAAAACAATCAAACCGGAAGATATAGATTATTCAAATTCTTTGATTACACCGGCAGAGGCATTTGAATCAGCACAAGCTATTCAAGAGCATTTAAGAAAATTTAACAATAAAATGGACAAATATTCATCTCCCGTTAAAGATACTATCAGAAAAGCCTATGACAATTATTATTACAAATTTGCGGATACAGTTGCGGAATTCAAAAATGTCGGAGATGAAAAATTGATACTTGCCTTTAGGTACGGTTGTAAAGCACGTACAAGAGGTTTTTACAATATAGGTGTTTTTGATAAAGATAACAATTTGATAAAAGCATATGTCGTATGTAATGAAAAAATTGTTGATTCAACTAATATCTCAGGTGGTTACCCAATCCGTTCTTTTATACCTAAAACGCATATTCTTGTCGACAAATCAGAGCAGGAAGAGTTTTTGAAATATTTAAAAATGGTTGATGAACAGATTTCAAAATTTGAAGTTTTTTTGGATAATAAAGGCTGGCACAAAAAATAAACCCGCCTTATACAGACGGGAAATAGTTGGATTGTGTCTGGGTAATTATATGTTAAAACTATTCTACCCGACAAATTTTATTTGTATATTACCTATATGACTGATTTTTATTTTGACATAAGTGCATTGTATACATCCAATGCTTCTTGTGCCTTTTTAGGCTTTTTTAACATTTTGTATGTATAAGCCAGGTTGTAATAAAACACAGGGTCATCAGGTTTTGCTTTTATTGCAAGACCGAATTCATACCTGGCATTGTAGTAACTTTTCTTTTTTAAATAGCAGCAGCCTTTGTTGTAGTATGCATACGGATAGTCTTTTTTTATCCTCAACACTTTTCTGTATTCAGAAAGGGCCATATTTATTTTGTTGTCAGCAAAGTAAATATTTCCGAGATTGTAGTGTGCTTTATAATTTTTGTCATCTGCTTGTATAGCTTTTTTTAAATAAAAAACCGCATCTATATCTTTACCTTTGTCTTGTGATATATTTGCAAGAATCAACCAATCTTCGGAAGTTTTTTCGGAATCCGGTATTTGTTTGTATATGTCTTCCGATAAAGATAAATTGTTTGAGTTGTATAGGAGTTTTGCTTGGTCTCTTAACTCCTGAAATGAGTCTATTTTATCCTGTGTTATTTTGTTGTTTTGTTTTTCCGGTTCTGATATCGAGTTTTCTTTTTTTATATTTTCTTTTTTTTCAATATTTATATTGTTTGTGTTTTTTACATTTTTTTGAACATTTGCCGGCTTTTCAGGTAATTTTCTGTTTGTTGTGCTTTGTTTTTCTTTTGCTGTAGCTGTTGAAGGAATAGGAACAGCTGTTGCACAAAAGTTTTGCATTAAAAATATTAATGTTGATAAGGCAAGAACGTATATATTTTTTATTTTTATACTAAATCTCATAGTTAGATTATAATTCAATGCTTTTTATTTAACAAATTTATAGATTGTAAACAAATATTACAAATTTTTTTGATTTTAATTTTTAATCCATTAAATTGTTTTTATATATATAGGTTTTAGTATAAAGATAAAGAAGAATTTTATGATGAACAACGAAAAGAATTTACAAAGTGATTTTTTTGAATCAAATTTTGTTTTATTCGACTTAAAATTGAAGGCTGCAAATATAAAAAGCTGTTATGGCCTTAAAAACAGTTTGATGTCTTTAGTGAACTTTGTAGAAACAAACAGGTTACGTTTTATCAATCCATAGTTTGAAAAAATCAATACCGGCTTGGGAACTTTTTTCAGGATGAAACTGCACAGCAATAAGGTTTTCGTATTGTATTGAAGAACAAAAATCTATACTGTAGTTTGTTGTGGAAGAAATTATATTTTTGTTTTCCGGTTCCACGTAGTATGAATTTACAAAATAGTAATATTCATTTTTTAGATAAGTATTGTTGTTAGTTGTATTTATTTGATTCCAACCTATCTGCGGTACTTTAATGTCTTTAAATTTTTTGACTTCACCTTTTATGACAGCCAGTCCGGATTGTCCTGGTGCTTCTTCACTTTTTTCAAATAATATTTGCAGGCCAAGACAAATCCCTAAGAAAGGCTTTCCCGATTTTATTGAGTTTTTTATTGTTTCAACCAGATTTTTTTTCTCAAGATTTTCCATTGCCTGTTTGAAGTGGCCTTGTCCCGGAAAAATTATCCTTGACGCAGATTTTATATCAGTTTCTTTTGAAGAAATAGTAAAATCTTCTCCGGCATAATACAGCATATTTGCTATACTTCTTAAATTTCCGGAACCGTAATCAACTATAATAGTTTTACTTTTCAAAATAAAAACCGTCCTTTTCCATTCTGTTTATTACTTCCTTAAGTTGTTCGTCAGTCGCTACAGCAGAAAGTCTGAAATATCCTTCACCGTTGCTGCCAAAGCCAATACCCGGTACTACAACTATGCCGGATGTTTTTAATAAATCATCTGTAAAAGCTTTTGAGGAAGCGTATCTTGGCGGTATTGGCTGCCAAATATAAAATGTTGCTCGCGGGATATCTTCATCTTTTATTTTCCAGCCAAGATTTCTCAGTCCGTTTATTACAATCATTTGCTTTCTTTTAAAGTCTTTGTTTGCTTGTAAAATATACTCATCTCCTTCAGTGGAATTGAGTATATAAGCACCTGTTTTTTGTATTGCCTTAAAAATACCTGTGTCTATTGTGGATTTTAATTTGGCAAGCATACCGACAGCATAGGCGTTTCCGCATATCCAGCCCAATCTGAACCCTGTCATTGAGTAAGGTTTTGAAAAACTGTAAAACTCCACAGCAACATCTTTTGCCCCTTCTACTTCCAATATACTGTGCGGTTTTTCTTTTTCATCAAAATAAATATCGCAATATGCCGCATCGCTCAATAACCAGATTTGCTTTTCATTGCAAAACTCAGTTACATGTTTTAGATAATCTTTTGTACACGTTGCACCAAGCGGATTTGACGGGTAATTTATAATCATTGCTTTTACTTTTTTTGTGTCAAATCCTTCTTTTTTCATTTGCTCCCAAACTGTATTCATGTCCGGCATGTAGTTGTTATCTTTTGACAAAGGAATTCCATAGCTTCTTCCGCCGCTTGTTTTTACCATTTCCTTGTAAGAAGCATATCCCGGATCTGGAACAAGTATTATGTCTTTATCTTCATCATTAAAAGCAGGATTTATCAGTGCACGTATAAAATTTGCAAGACCTTCTTTTGAGCCTATAAGAGAACATATTTCAGTTTTTGGGTCAAGATTTACGCCAAATCTGTTTTTCATTCTCTGTGCTGCCGCCTGAAGAAAATAATTTTCACCTTTAGGAGACGAATATGTGTGAATTTGCGGAATTTCTAAATATTCTTTAAATTTTTTCGTCACAATATCAGGCGGTGCTGCTACAGGTGCACCCATCGCCAGTGCTATAGGACTTCGGTCTTTTGATTTGAGTTCAGGTTCCAGTTCTGCAACCTGCTGTTTTATTTGAAACATTATGTATGTTTCAATTGATTTAACATATTCATTAAAAAGATTTTTCATAAATTATACCTTTGACTCAAGCTGGTATGCCCATGCACTGTGGTTATGTATGCTTTCCATTGATTCTACTTCAACTTCAAAATATTTGATTTTTGAATTGTTTCTGAAATCAACAACTATGTCTCTTAATACGTCTTCTACAAATTTAGGATTGTTGTATGCGTATTCTGTAACATACTTTTCATCTTCTCTTTTTAGTAAAGGATAAAGTTCGCAGGATGCTTTTTTTTCTATTTTTTCAATTAAGTCTTCTATCCATATATGTTCATTTTCATTATAACTGACGACGGCTTTTATCATAGCACGCTGATTGTGTGCCGAGTAGTCTGAAATTTCTTTAGAACAAGGGCAGAGTGTTGTTACAGGAACTTTTACTCCCAAGAAAAATTTATATTTGTCATTGTCTAAGACTCCTTCAAAGCTGCAATCATAGGCCATTAAAGATTTTTGCTTTGATACGGGAGCCTGTTTTTCTTTAAAATATTTAAAAGAAAATTTAACCTGCGCGGCTTTTGCGTTTAACTTTCTTTGTATTGCTTCAAGACAACCTTTTATGTCAACACCCAAAAGTTCTTTTTCTCTCCACTCATTTAGTATTTCCATAAATCTGGACATGTGGGTGCCTTTAAAATTCATATCGAGTGAAGCACAAATCCGTGCTGTCGCATAAACTATTTGATTGTCCATACCTTTTCTTTGGATAATAAGCGGAACATCTACGTTTTTTATACCTACCTTTTGAATATCTATCCCCCTGTTATCAGCCAGGTTTTGAACATCTCTTAATTGTAAATCTCTTATGTGGCTTTTCATATAAATCCTGTATTGTTAACTCAAATCTTCCAGGTTTTCTGACGATTTTTGCTCTAAGGCCAGCAGCAACTTTAATGCTGCAATTCTTTGCATTTTGGGAGGTGCAAGACGCAGCATTTCAATAGCTTTCATCATAACAGGATCATTGTCATACCAGCGGTTGCCTTTGCCCTGATATTTGGATATCGTTTCGTACAAATGTTCTATAACATCTGCTGCAACCTGTTCTTGCAGTTTTAATATATAATCTGCTGCTTCGGCTTTTGTTTCGTCTGTTTGCAATTTTAAAAGTTCCAGAGCTTCTCTTAAAATCGGATCTTTATCATACCAGCGTCTTTGTTCAGTCATTCTATTAACCTCTTTTTGTTTATTATAGTAATTTTATTTCTGTATGTCCATTATATTAAAGGGTTTTGTTGCTCTTTCCAAAATTTCGAGACAATAAGCTATTGTTATTCCATAGTTAGTAATTGGCAGATTTGCTTTTTTGCATTTCATTATTCTTGAAAGGACTTCTTTTCTGTTTGTCATACATGCTCCGCAATGTATTAACAGAGCATAATCTTGTAAATTTTCCGGAAAATCGTGTCCGGATTGATAAACAAATTGAATATTTTTACCTGTTTTTTTCTTTATCCAATTAGGTATTTTTACACGAGCAATGTCATCTTCAATCTGGTGGTGTGTACAGCTTTCACAAATCAATACTTTGTCGTTGTCTTTTAGATTGTCAATCGCTTTTGCACCTTCATAAAATTCTTTTAAATCCCCTTTTATTCTTGCAAATATTATCGAAAAAGATGTCAAATTTATATTTTCGGGAATATTTTTTGAAACTGATTCAAAAATTTGTGAATCAGTGACAACGAGTTTCGGTTCGTTTTTTAGTTCTGACAATGCATTTTTAATATCCTGCGTTACAAATATCCTGCATCTGTTATCCAGAAGATCTCTCAAAACCTGGACTTGAGGCAGTATGATTCTTCCTTTGGGTGCTTCTTTATCTATTGGAATAACGAGAACAACTACATCATTTTTATTTACAATATCACCCAATAATGATGGCGGATTTATAAAGTCATCGGGACAATTTTTTATTAATTGTTCTTTTATTTTGTATATTATGTCTTTGTCATTTATTATGCTTGTTTTTATTGGATTTTTAACATATTGTTCTATATTTTTTAAATCTGTGTCAGAGATTTTAGAGATATCTTGTTTATTTATTACAGAAATCAGCGGTATATTTCTTTTTTGAAATTCGTTATATAGATTTTCTTCGTATTTGTCCCAGCCTGAAGAGTCACAGACTATTATTGCAATATCTGTTCTGTCGAATATTTTTTTTGTTTTTTCTACTCTTTTAGAACCTAAATCAGCTGTATCATCAATCCCTGCCGTATCAATAAAGACAACGGGGCCGAGCGGTAAAAACTCCATTGATTTTTCAACCGGATCTGTGGTTGTTCCAGCAATTGGTGATACAATAGATATTTCTTGATTTATTAATGCATTTATCAGTGAAGATTTACCTGCATTTCTTTTGCCGAATATTCCTATGTGCAGTCTGTTGGCTTTAGGTGTTGTTATCATTTATATTCCTCTGTTTTTTCAATTTCAGATTGGATGTCATTTAAAGTTGTATTTGTCATAGTAAAGTACAATATGGATATTGCTGTTATTGTTGCCATAATTACAAATTGGTGGATGAATGCTATACCCAAAGCATTGGACTTATCAATGTGGTAAATTCCTAGTGCCAGTATATATGCATATTGATACGGGCCTACAAAAATTGAAGACGACGGAATTACAGTGGAAAGTGCAAGAAAACTTATTACAAAAAATGCTGCTGAAAAAGCAAAATGCATCCCAAATCCGCTTATTAACATATATGTAAGCAAACATTCAATGTTCCAAGCACAACAGCTAAGCAAAAAGGCTGTAAACAAGTATTTGGGGTTGTTCAATACGCTGAATCCTTCCATAAATTTGTTTATAAATTCCGATGTTTTTTCAAGAATAATTTTAAATTTAAAAAACAAGGGTATATTTGAAAGTTTCTCAAATATACTGTCTATTTTAACAAACTTATATATAACATAAAGTATTACAAAACTTCCGATAAACAGTGCTGAGGATATTTCTGCAAGATTTATTGCCCATTTGTGTTTAAAATAAGTGAATACAGCAAACAAAAGCAAAAGGAGTACGGATATACCATCTATAATTCTTTCCAGAATAATTGAACCGAGAATTTTCATTTTACTTTCTTTGATTTTTGTACCAACGTGATAGGCTCTCCAAAAATCACCAGCTCTTGCCGGCAGATAGCTGTTTAAAGTATTTCCTGTCGTAAAAGAAAAAAATGATTCCTTAATGGTAAGTTTTTTGTCGTTGCATAATATGTATTTCCACCTAATACCTCTTATATAAAGGCTAAGAATATATAGCGGTACAAAAAACAGCAGAATTTTATAGTTAAAAACTTTGAATGTGTCAACAAGCTGCTTAAAATCCAGATTCCATAATATCAGTATTATAAAAATTATACTGATTATAAGACCTATTATTTTTTCTTTATGATTTTTCAGTTGTTTAATCAATTTTTACAAGCACCTTTACTGATGATTTTTCTTTATTTCTTTCGAAAGCTTCAATAGATTTTTCAAAAGGATAAATATCAGATATGAGAGGTTTTACATCTATACGTTTGCTTTCCAACAGTCTCATTGCAGGAGCAAATTGACCGCATCTTGAGCCTACTACTGTTATTTCATCAATAACTATAGGTGCAAGGTTAAATTCTTTAGAAGCTGCTATAGTGCTTTTTAGGATAAGAGTTCCTCTGGGTTTTGTAAGTGCCAATGAGGATTCAAACCCGCTTATTGAACCTGTAGCTTCCACAACAAAGTCGTATGCTTTTTCAATTTTTAATTCGTTTAGCAATTGTGTTTTGACGCCTTGTGCTTTTGCAAGAGACAGTTTTTCTTCATGTTTGCCTACGAGTGTAATATCCAGCCCGGCAGCGTTTAATGCCAATGCTATAATCAAACCGAGTTTTCCGTCTCCCAAAACTATAACTTTTTTGTAAGGAGGAATGTGGACTTGTTCCAATATTTCAAGGGCAGCAGCAAGCGGCTCTACAAATACAGCTTCTTCATTTGAAACATTTTCAGGTATTTCCAAAAGATTTTTTTCGGGAAGGCATACATATTCAGCAAAGCAGCCTTCTCTTTTCCATATACCCAGCGTTGAGCGATTAAAACAGTGTCTTTCCAGTCCTTGTGCACACCATTCACAGTTTCCGCAGCCGCAGTTTATTTCACCTACTACTCTTTTGCCGATAAGATTTTTATTTTCAGCTTGTTCTACTACACCGGTAAATTCGTGCCCTAAAATACCTTTATACCCCATATACCCTTTGGTGATTTCATAATCTGTATTGCAAATACCTACGGTATTTACTTTTATAAGAGCGTCACCTTTGGCCGGTATAGGTTTTTTATAATTTTCATCAAACTTCAATCCGTTATCAAAAACAAGTGCTTTCATCTGCTCTCCTCACTCTAATTCTTTGCTAAAACAATTATATGATAACAGCTTGTTATTGTCCAAAATACTTTAGAAATTTTGTAAAAAATCCAAACAGATTATTTATACAGGACGATTAAGTACATAAAGCGGATTTTGGGATACTGTTTGCAGTTCTTGATTTTGCTTTGATGTTTTATACATTTGCATAAGTTCTTTCCAGCCCTCAACAAATTCAACATTTCCGACGAGTACGGATTTGGGAATTCCGGCATGGTGGATTTGCGGAAGAAGTTCATTTACGGAATATTTTATTGGCCCTGTAACCCCGTCATCAGTGTCATTACATACAAAATATTTATTGCCGGCTTTGTCTGTTTCTATTCCTATGATAGTGATTTCGTGCCCGCCTATTATGTAATTGTTGTTGTCACAGTATGTGTAACCAATAATTACATTGTCTCCTTTGTTTAATGTGTTTTGAATGTGGGAGAGTGTCTCTTCCGGCTCACATTCGTAGCCTATTAACTTACCTTCATCATCTATTTTTTGATATGTTACACAAATTTTTCCTTTGCCTGTTGCTAGTTCTTCCGCAAAGTTTTTTTCGATGTCTATCAATCCGCTGTCATCTTCGTTATATTTTGGGATTCTTTTATCAATCAGCGAATCATATGTGTTTTGAGCACCTACGTTCATAAATGTCGATTGCATAAGTACATCTATGACTGAACGTTCGTCTTTGTCTTTATATGTATTTTGAACTCTTGCCCGCACAATAGCGTTTCTGTCCGGACGAAGTGTAACTTTTAGCGTATTCCAGTTTAACAATTTATGTTCAGTTCCAAATTCATTAAGCATCCAAATTGTATCCATAAGATTTTGAGACAAATCTTTTACTTGGATTGTCTTTTCAACAGCTATTTTGTCAGATGTAAGTGATTCTGCCATTCTTGCAAACTCGGCAGGCATTTTATGAGCGAGATTAAACTCTATACTTGCTGCCGGGCATGTGCTTGATTTTACATCTAAGTCGAATGATGTGATGTTTTTTCCTTCTTCCTGCTCTTTTTTTATTATTTCATTTTGGAGCGTAAGCGGTATATCTCCGAACTTTTGTGTAATTATAAACGGATTGTTTATTGTTGAGATAACTTCTTCAGCTATCTTTTTCTTGTCCAATCCAGTTATTCTTTCATTTTGAATAATCTTATACAAATTGTCTAATGTTGTAGAATTATCATTAGATGATTTATCCAAAAGGCGGCCTGTTTTTAGAAGTGAATGTAGTTCTTTTTTTTGCTTTTTGTCTATTAATGAAGCAATTGCGTTATATTTTTCTTGTTCTTCTCTTCCTGAAAGTGATGTTCTTATTTGGTTTATTCCAAATGATATATTTTGAAATGATTGATTCTCTCCGGCTTTGTGAAGTGATAATAATTGTGTTTTATTTTCTGTTTTTGTTTCATTGATAGGGCTAGTAATTGCGGCAGAGTTTATTTTTTCTGTCGGTTGTGATGAAACAGGATATAATCTGTTGTTTTTATTTAAATAATTAACAGCTGGAATATTATACATACTTCTACATACTTCACTATTGCCTTTGTATTATTAAAAACTAAAAATTATAAAAATTGCTTTTTTTTGATATAATTTATAAGTAATATTAAGAAATTTAAAAAGTTTTGCATAAAAATACAGAAATCAATATTGATAAAATTAAATTTTCATTTGTTTCTTCAAAAGATTTGATTCTTTCTCTTGACAGACTCAGTCGTTTTAAATTTCCTGAAGTACAATTTTATAGAGTGTTTTCGGATTTGCTATGCCGCTATCTTTTATTCCCGAAATTAACGAAAGAAGAAATAAGAACACTTGATATAGATATTTTGAAATCAATAGTTGAAAAGATTTGGAATGTTTCAGCAGCCAGGCTCGCTCCGGGAGTTGAAGCGGACTTGAAATATAATATTGCTTTGTACAATGAGCTGAATGAAATATATAACCTAAATGCGGATATAAAAAACTTATGTAATATAAATCTTAATCTAAACGCTGTTATAACTCTCCTAAATAAAACAAATGCAATGCCGATAAATTTAAAAAGGTTGATTATTGCGGAAAATAATTATGACGAACTAAGGCTGTTAAGGGAAAAATACAATTTGCTTTTTCCTGTGGAAAAAGTTGTTTTGTGCGAAGGTATCACAGAAGAAATTTTGTTGCCAAAATTTGCTTCACTTGCAGGGTATAATTTTTATAAAAATGGTATAAAGCTTGTCAGTGCAGGCGGCAAAAACCAGGTCGAAAAATTATATTGTTCTATGAAAGATGAACTTAATATACCGGTTTTTATATTACTTGATGCTGATGCGGTTGAAAATTCCGAACATATCAGAAGCGTACTCAGAAAACGTGACAGAATATTCTTAATTAAGAAAGGTGAATTTGAAGATACTTTTTCTTTAAATCTGATAAAAAGAACAATTAATAGACGCTACAAAAACATTTGCCAAGCTTGTATTGCAGACTTTAAAAAACCTTATCCTATGACAAAAATATTGACTGAGTTTTTCAGAATCAATGAGCTAGGTGATTTTCAAAAATCTGATTTTGCTAAAGAACTGTCTTTAAATTTAAAATATAAAACGGATTTAACTTTGGAAATAATTGAGATTGTAAATTCCATAAAATCTTTATAAAAAAAGAGTTCCTTGTATGGAACTCTCTTTTTTTTATTAATAATCTATGTTTATTTGAGAGAACTGAACAATTTTGTTTTTGCCTCGTTTTTTAGCGTTATACAATGCATGTTCAGCGTATCTTATTAATGTATTTGCATCTTCTTCAACATTTTCAAGGAACGGATATGAAGATATTCCGCCTGAAATGGTTATTGGATGTCTTTCTTCTTCACCGGCCGGAATAAATTCCATTTTTTCTATTTCTCTTCTAAATCTTTCAGCAAAAATAAATGCATTTTCTTCAGGTGTATTGGGTAAAATAACGATAAACTCTTCATCACCGTATCTTGTCAATATATCTTCTTTTCGTATAAAAGATTTTAGCATTTCTGCTATTTTTTTAAGGAGCACATCACCCCAGTCATAGCCATACATATCGTTTACAACTTTAAAGAAGTCAATATCAAGTAAAAGGCAGCTGAGTTTTGTATCATATCTTTTTGCTCTTGATATTTCTGCTTCAAGACGTTCGTGCAAGAACTTTCTGTTGTGAAGACCTGTAAGTGCGTCTGTTGTTGATACTTGGTTTATTGTTTCTTTCAGTTCTTTGATTTTTAAAAGATTTTTTACACGCAGAAGAAATTCTTTTTCTTGAAATGGTTTTGAAACAAAATCGTAAGAATCTCCCCTAAAAATTAAGGAATCAATAAACTTGTCTGTGACAATCAATGCCGGTGCCGGAAGTTTTGTTACCATTGATATTTCTTTGAGTTTTTGTTCATTGCAATCAAATATAATCAATGACGGATTATATTTTGCTGCATCTTTTGCTTCTTCAATGTTTTTTGTTCTGACGTCATAGTCTTCTTTTCCTGCAATCAGTGATTCAAGATTATTTGTTTCATTATCGTTGAAAATTAAAATATTTTTCATAGTTTAATTATCCTTGTACTTTCTATTTCCCTTATAATAGCAAATATTAAATTAAATGTATATAATATAAACGAACCATGTATCTTATTTTAAGTAATTTTAAAAATTTTGTTTTGTTTTTAAAATAATGATAAATTGTTCATTATTACTTCAGATGATGTATGGAATAATTTAATTTTTAACTTTATCATATAAATAATTAGATTAGTGGGGGATGAGAGGGTTGGCTAAGCCTCTTCAAAAACAGTCTTATGTAAAATTTTATGGCTCAGCGTCTGGTGTATATCAATACCCCAAAAATAAGTATGCTGCAAATATCAGACCTGCTTTAAATACGCATAAAAAGATTAAAAAAAATTATGGAAAAATATTTTTATCATTTTTGTTAAAGATTGTTTTTTCTTTAATCTTTGTAGTTTACGTAATACCGGTTTATATTGATACAATTACTAGGCCAGTTGTTTTGCATGCTCAAAAATATCCTGATTTAAAAACAGATTACAATCAATTATATCGTCCGACGGGTTTATATCTTCATAACAACCATTTTCTCGGGGTGAATTTCCTTTCGGCTACTCAAAAAGAAAAAGCATTGATGCAGCCATTGTATGAAACATACCATTTGACATCTTTGGAAAATAATATAAAACTTTTGGCATCTAAGTATCCGACTTTGAAACCATCGGTTTACGTTTGGGATTACGAATCCGGAAAACATGCTGATTTCAATTCAAATGATGTTTTCTCTGCCGCAAGTATCATAAAAATTCCTGTTCTCATTCAACTTTTTAAAGCAATTGAAATGGGAACGATAAAACTCGATGACAAAATTGCAATGAGTGATTTATACAAATCTGAAGGGTCGGGAAGTCTCCAATTTAAAGGTGTAAATGCTGTGTATACAGTTGATGACTTGGCAAGGGTTATGATTACTGAGTCTGATAACTCCGCCACCAACATGCTTCTTGATGCAACAGGCGGAATGAATGCTTTGAACCAGTCATTACGCAAGTGGGGTATGAAAACTACAAGAATTAATGATTGGCTGCCTGATTTAAAAGGTACAAACGTCACCACATCAAAAGAAATGGCTACACTTTTATACAATATAGACAATCCTAATTTCTTGAGTTTATCATCCAGAGAAAAAATGGTTGACTATATGAGCCATGTTCATAACAACAGGCTTATACAAGCCGGACTCTCTGCTGATGCTATCTTTATGCATAAAACCGGTGATATCGGTAAAATGCTCGGTGATGCGGGAATTGTATACACCCCTAACGGTAAAAAGTATATTGTTGTTATGCTTGTAAACAGACCCTATAATTCACCGGAAGGCAAAAATTTTATAGTGGAGGCTTCTTCATTGATTTACAAGTATATGACTAATGTTACTCTTTAGTTTGTTTTAAAATTCTTATTGATATTAGTTCTTGCTTATATTATATTAAAATATGTATACAGTTTGTTTTTATATTGAATTTGGAGAATGAATATGACTCATCAAATTATAAAAGTAGCTTGGGAGCTTAATGAAAATTGTGAAAACAGATATCAGCTAGTTTATGAAATTGCTGAATTGGCAAAAAAATTGGTAGATGAATATCAAATGAAAAAACCAAAAGACGATATGGGTTTTGATGATTTTGGATTTGACAATACTTTCAAAAAAGAAAATCCGGTAGAACATGCTATTATGGTAAAAGCATCTGAATCAGATGAAAGCAGATTAGTTGGTTAAAATAGTTTTATTATTCTAAAAATAAAAGGCAGTTTGTTTCAGGCTGCCTTTTATTTATGTCATTTTTAGACATTATTTTTTTTTAATAAAAATGCCGGTACTTTTGTACCGGCATTTTGTCAATCAACTTTAAACTACTTTGCGAGTAATTTGTTAACCGCAAGAGTCAATCTTGATTTTTTTCTAGCAGCTGTGTTTTTGTGCAAAACACCTTTTGAAACAGCCTTGTCACACAATTTGTATGCGTGGCTCATAGCCGGTTTCAGTTCTGCTTCATTTTTGGCTTTTGCTAATTCTAAAGTTTTTCTGATTGCTGTTTTGATTTCAGATTTTACAGCAACGTTTTTCAATCTGTTTCTTTCTGCAATCAGTACTCTTTTTTTAGCGGATTTTATATTAGCCATTTTGTTTTTCCTTTCATTTGCATACTACAGAGCTTTTCATAAATGCGGCAAATGCCTTTTTATTTAACTGCTCTTTAAAATCTGCAATGAGGTATGGTGAGTAATATTATTATATTCAAGAAATTTTTCTTTACAAGTGGCAAATAAAACAAAATATATCTATTTTAACACTTAACAGCAGTACATTAGATGCATTTTTTATCGGTGATATTTTCATTTGTTAGTTATTTCTTCTAAGGTATATTTACCGGCTTTTTTAAGTTTTTTCTTATATTCAATTCTTTCTCTGGCGTCTTCCATTGTTTTTAATATTGCTTCATCTTCCGGATAAAATTTTATTTTACTCCAGGTAATACCCTCAATATCACTGGGACCGGTTACAAAACTCGGCAGATCTCTTTCTCTCATTTTTTTACCATCAAAGATAATGTATTTGTTTTTTCTCTCAAACACATCTTTAGTTAAAGTTTTCAATTTTAATTTGCAATTAGAAAACAAGTTTTTCAAACGTTTAACAATAGATATATTAGATGCATTTTTTATTGGTGATATTTTCATTTTATCTTTTCCTTTTTCTCATTTTACCACTTAGTCCGTTGTTTTCAATCCTTATTGAAACACCGTTGCCCACAATTTCCATATATGTTTGCTTTTGTCATATTGAGCATCATCAATTCTTAGATTAGAGTTTCTCTGAAGCAGCAGTTCGGCTTCTGAAGCACGCTCCACATTGTAGCACTCTATCATTGAACCTTTTGTTCCTTTCGGTATATCCAAATACCAGAGTATCTTTTTTGCATACCGTTCACACTTGCCAAAATTACTACCTTGTTTTCTTACCTTAGATATATTTAGAGATTGATGTTAAAATTTCCCAAAAACAATAAAAAAGACCCTATATAAACTACAGGGTCTTTTTTGTTTATTCTGACCGTTATTTTTGTAAAAACGGTGGAATATCAATTATACTCATTAAATCTGATTGAGATTTTTGTGCCGGAGCAATTGCCGGTTTAGGTTGTGGTGCTGAAGGATTCAGCGAAGTGTTAAGCGAACTTCCGGTATTGAAAGAGCTTGAGAAGAAATCAGCTGCACTCAGCGATTTTGTAGTTTCTTTCTTTACTTCTGGTTCGCTTGTTTTCATTTCAAATCCTGTGGCAATAACGGTAATTTGTATCTCACCTTGTATTCTGTCATCAATAACAGAACCAAATGTAACAATTGCATCTTCAGCTACAGCATCATGAATAACTTGTGCAGCTTCTGTAACTTCATGAAGTGTCATATCAGAGCCGCCAGTTACGTTCATAATGATACCTGAAGCACCATTTATTGAAGTTTCAAGCAGCGGAGAATTTATGGCAAGTTTTGCCGCTTCCATTGCTCTGCCTTCACCTGTGCCTCTGCCTATACCCATCAATGCTGAACCGCTGGATTGCATAACAGCTTTTACATCAGCAAAATCTACATTTATGAGTCCTGGTACGGTAATTATATCAGATATACCTTGAACACCTCTTAAAAGAACTTCATCAACTACTTGGAAAGCCTCTTTCATAGTAGTTCTTCTTTCAACAACTTCAAGAAGTTTGTCGTTCGGTATAACAATCAGGGCATCAACTGTTTCTTTTAATTTTTCAAGACCTTGTTGTGCCTGGTTCATTCTTCTTTTGCCTTCAAAACTGAACGGCTTTGTAACTACACCTATAGTCAATGCACCGAGTTCTTTGGCAATTTTTGCTATAACCGGAGCAGCACCAGTACCGGTACCACCGCCCATGCCTGCTGTGACAAATACCATATCGGCACCGTCAAGAGCTTGTACAATTTGGTCTCTTGTTTCTTCTGCGGCTTTTTCACCTACGGAAGGATCTCCGCCGGCACCCAAGCCTTCTGTTAACTTGCTTCCAAGTTGAATTTTATTGTCGGCAAGAGACATTTTTAAAACTTGTGCATCAGTGTTCATTGCCCAAAAATCTACACCGGTTAATCCGGCTTTAATCATTCTGTTAACAGCATTGCCTCCGCCACCGCCGGCACCTATAACTTTAATATCAGCAACATTTGATGTTTGTTGTGTATTTGAATCCTGTTCGTTTTCTCTTCTTCCGAAGATATCCGGTCCGAAATTTTCCACTTATTTGACCTCTTTCAATCTAGTAACATTTTTTTAGAAAGGTTATTTTACTTAAACCTGTGCCAGTTGTCCTGTCTGGTTATATTCACCACCGATCCACTGAGATTCATTTGTAGACTTTGCTTTTTTGCAAAATATTTTATGTTGTGAACCAATGTCATTTAAAAAATTCGTTTTTTTAGCTTTTGTTTCTTGTAACGAAATTTTCTTGGACAATTTATAACTACTAATTATACTATTTTAAAAAAATTAAATAGTAAAGAAATTTAAGTTTTTTTAATAAATTTTTTTAATATAAGTTAAAATTTTTGAAAATATTTTTCTTTGGTATTAACATATACTTAAATTTAATAATACATGATAAGTTTAGGGCATGCTCCATGACATTATGAAAGTGTGTATTGAATCTATTCATTATTTGTTATTAAAATAAATCTTGCGTTAATTTTCTAAAAGCTAGATTAATAAGCTTTTTGGACCGTTATTTATTGTATTAATATTTCTTAATAAAGTGAATAAATAAGAGCAATTTTTATTTTTACGATTTTTAATATATATGTAAGTGTGTTTAAGGTGTGAAAATGAAAGTACAGACTAACTTTAATAGCCAATTGAGGACAAAATACAATCCGGGTGTAAAAGCCAAACCTGCTTTTAGAGCTGTTTATTCTCCGAAAAATTATACAAAGATTCGTTCTCTATCTGATTATATATATGAAAATTCAAAAGGACCCAGAAAAATTTTGCTAGCGATGTATAAAAACAGCGGTGAAATGTTAAATAACTGGGTTACTTTTTTTGGTACTGCGGCGGTTGCCCCTATATTTATAGCCTTTAACCCTATTTCAAAAGAAGACAAAAATAGTAAAGAGTACACTGCACTTAGACAGCCGATTTCAGGTGCGATTACGATTTTGACACAGTTTTTGGTTATGTCTAATTTTAACAAAATGTTAGACAGGCATGCTGCTTTATTCGGAATTGACGAGATTGATTTGGCTGCTAAACCTCCTAAAACGGTTTTGATTCCGAAATTAAAACATCAATACCGTGAGTATGCAGCAGCTTGTACGGTAAACGGCACTGTCCCATTAAAGAAAAAAGATTGGATTAATGCAAGAGTTAGAGAAATTCAAGATAAGGCTTTTTATAAAACTCTAGATTCATTAAGAGATACAATGGATGATTCAAAGCTTAAACTGGAAGATCTTGTTAAACTAGATGCTTTGAACGAAAAAAGAAACAGCTGTTATAAGGATGTCTTAAAAGATGAATTTGGTTTTAAGCAGGAAGCATTAGATGTATTACCGGATTATGATACTTTTAGAAAAAAATTTGCTAAGAAAATTTGTAAAGTCAGGGAACTCGATTTCAACGCTGTGTTTGACAAAATAGATGCTCGAGCAATGGAATTGGCTAAAGCTGATATGGAACATTGTATTGATCTCGAATCTAAAGTTAAGCTTCAAACATCTATTGTTAGAAATGAATTATTGAAAAAACTAAAAAATGCTATAAACAATGATGCTGAACTTTTAAAATATGATAATTTGGTTAAAAATGGAGAAGCATCTGAGTTTCAAAAACAAGAATTTAAGAATCTGAAGAAAAAATTAAAATCAGAATTATATCAAAATATGCTGGATGAATTAAAACCAGATTACGACAAAATAATACAAATACCGGAAGACAAATTAACTGATGAACAAATTATCAAGAAAGATGTGTATGAGAAACTCAAATCAAGAGCACATAATCCTATTGACGAATTAAAAGATCATGGACTTACACTCGAAAGTGCACGTAAAAGAGTTAAAATCAAAAAATATCTGATAAATAAAATCAATAGATCAGAAGCTAAATTCAAAGGTTTTAAAGACAGAGCCGGTGTTATTGTCGGATTGTTAATATTGCCGGCTACTTGCGGAATACTAAACTGGGCATATCCCAGAATTATGGAAAAATTATTCCCGAAACTTAGTGCTGCAAAAGCTGCCTCAAAAGAAGAAAAATTAAAAAAATTAGCCGGCGATTCAAACAATAACGCAAAGGAGGTTAAATAATGGCTCCTGTTGTTAATGTACGTAACTTATACAGAAATATAATAAACAGTAAGTTCATGAAGAAATGGATTCCCGAAGATCCTGCAAAAGCTGCTTCGGGTTTGGCTTTACTCTCTACAGTTACAAAAGATGCTGTCAATTGCGGTTATTATACATATCAAAGTTACAACAATAAAAGAATACCGGAAGACAAAAGAAAATTCGTTGCCGCAAACGATTTGTCCAATGGTTTTTATAATGTTGTGATTCCGTTAATGCTCAAAGGTACAATTGATAAATCAAACAAACATGTGTTTGATACTTATTTCAAAAAATATTTTAGTGATGTTGCCGCAAAAAATATCTACAACAAAATAAAAGATACAAATCCTCAATTTACTTTGGACATGATAAAAGATAATTTGACGAAAAAATCATTAGGATTTGCTAAGTCAGGTTTGGGCGTAATATTCACTCTTGTTGTATCTCAGATTATATGTAAGCGTATAATAACACCTACTTTGGCTACACCGTCTGCTGATTATGTCAAGAAAGTAATGGAAAAATACGAAAAGAAAAATGCCAAAAATTTCGAAGAAATTACTGATTTGAATGATAAAAAAGATTCAAGTGTAGATTCAGAGAATAAAAACGGGTCAGATAGTTTAGTAGCAGAAAATCAATCAAACAAGTTTGATTTTGTGACAAATGCGTACAAACCGCCCAAATTTATGAAACATTTATAATTTTTGGAAGGGTTTTATGAAAATTCAAGGCGTGAATAGTTATAGTTATCAACAAACTGCATTTAGAAATAATAAACAATCATTTGGCAGATTAGTCGGCGAAGATGTATTTCTTAACCATATTCAAAGAAGGTCTCCTATGCCTTATGCTGCGGTTAAAGACCTAACGGATGTTATTGAAGAAATTAAGAAAGAATTAAACAATCCTGAGCTTGATAAATTGATTACAAGTTTTTCAGTTGAAGAAAACTTAAAACAGGATGACACTTCTTTGGCTGGCAGCAGAGTATATTTTAATGTAGAAAATTATAATGTTTATCCCGTCAAAAAAGAATCACTAAATATCACACCCTATTTGATAAATATTGCTAATGACAAACTGGCTTATAAATCAAAAGAGATGCTAAAAGATGATATACTTTCATTTTTTAACAAATTTGCTGTAAAATATGATCCCAGCATAAAAAAATATGAGGACTATCCTGTTCAGTCATTAGCTGATTTTCTTGCTGACTATAATAAATCCTATTTATAAAGAGTATATTAATCTGTTTTTAATACTTTTTTCCAAATATAAAACACGGGAATACCGGCGATTGTAATTAACAATCCAGGTATTGTGTATAGAGGTTTGTATATAGATAGGCAAATTACAATATATGATGCCAATATCAAAAATGTTATCGGGAAAAAATTGTTTATTCTGAACTTTTTGCTTGAATTAGGAAATTTTTTTCTGTAAATAAACACGCCGGCAGTTACAATTATATAAAAAATCAATGAAGCATAAATAACATAATCTAAAAGTTCGGAATAATTCCCCCACATTATAAGCAGACATATCCAAATGCATTGTAACCATAATGAATTAACCGGAACTTTTGTTTTTCTGTTTATTGCGGCAAGCGGGCGAAAGAATGCTCTGTCTTTTGCCATTTTGTAATATACTCTGGAACCTGTAAGTATCATCCCATTGGCACAGCCGAATGCCGAAATCATTATGATTATTGCTATTAAATTTTTGCCGATTGGACCGAAAATTTCGCTCATTGCTCTTGCTGCAACTATATCTTCCGGTGCGTTTTGTAGTGATTCCAGCGGTAAAACGCCAATGTAAACAGTGTTTATCAACAAATATAAAGCTACAACAAGACCTGTACCGTAGATCATTGCTTTGGGTATGTTCTTTTGCGGATTTTTTACTTCGCCAGCTATAAAAGTAATGTTATTCCAGGTAATTGAGGAAAATAATGCACCAACTATTGCTACTGCCATAATATTAAGCGTTTCGAATGAGAAATTTATGTCCATGCAAAAGTTGGTTTTTAGAGTATAAAAATGAAATCCAAAAAATGAACCGGCAAGTATTATACCTGCCAAAGAAAATACTTTTGTTATGGTGAATATGTTTTGTGTAATTACTCCGTATTTTATTCCTCTTGAATTTATAAAACTTATAAATATAACAGTTAATATTGCAAAGAGTTGTTGGGTTGAAAAATGTAAATGACCTAATTTGAAAAGTTCATTTGAAGTGCTTATTGCCGGAAACAGTATTCCGAAAAATTTTGAAAATGCTACACTCACTGCTGCTATAGTACCGGTTTGAATCACAAGAAATAAAGTCCACCCGTATAAAAATGCAATAAGCTCATTAAAAATTTTCTTCAGGTATACATATTGGCCGCCTTCTTCTGTAATATTTGCTGCTAATTCACATAAAGATAATCCGCCGCAAAGTGTTATAAACCCCGCAACAATCCAAATTAGAATAAGCAATAAACCTGAGTTTACTTGCCTAGAAATATCAGCAGATACAATAAATATACCGCAGCCAATCATTGAACCGGCTACTATTGATATTGCATCAGGGAGGGACAATGTCTTTTTAAAATCTGCCATATTTTATATCTTATTACAAATATTTAATAATTTTAAATATTTGTAAATATTATATATAATAATAGCAAAATAATTTTTTAGGTCTTTTATATATGTGTTTATTTAAATTTAGAGAGTGAGGTCGTAATGATTCAAAGAGTAGGGATTAACACGTTTAATACTTATAAAGGCATTCAAAATAAACAAAACCAACCTAAACCTGAAAACGCAGCTACATCAAAAAATATTTCTTTTGGTGATTGGACATCTTCTATATTTGTCCATCTTGATCCGGAAACTGTCAAGTTAATTAACTATGCCAGAGAACAAATGCAGCGAGCAGGTGTTAAAGAATTAAGAGGTACAGCTCCTGACGGTACTAAGATGTTCTGTGAATACACAAAATCCGGAGTCTATTTTAAAATTGATAAAAAAATAGGTTCTGATTACGATCCTCATTATATTCAAAATAACAAAGATATTGTAATCAGATCAACTTATACTAATTGGCAAGATGATGAAGATCTTGAAGAAATCCAAAGAGATAAAATTTGCGACAAGCAGTTTGCTACATACCTTCCGATTCTTCTTTATCAACACAATATGTTATAATACTTTTATACAAATAAACGGCCGTTCGAATATTAAATATTCGAACGGCTTTTTTATTTTTAACAAACATATTTAAAATATATTTTATAGTAAAATAAAATTGTTAGGTTTTGTGAGAAAGGTTTATATGAATATAAATAAAAATTATGATAATTTAGAACAAAGTTATTTGTTTTCAACAGTTGCAAAAAAAGTTAATGAATTTTCTTTGAAATTTCCTGATAAAAAAATCATAAGACTGGGTATAGGTGATGTTACTTTGCCATTATGTAAATCAGTTGTTGCTGCAATGCACAAGGCTGTTGATGAAATGGGTGTTCAGGCAACATTTAGAGGTTACGGTCCCGAGCAAGGCTATGACTTTTTAAGAGAAGCTGTTGCAAAATATTATTCAAAGAAAAATATAAATCTTGATTTGGACGAAATATTTATTTCAGACGGAGCAAAGAGCGATTTGGGTAATATTTTAGATTTGTTTGATGTAAACAATACTGTTTTGGTCCCTGATCCCGTATATCCGGTTTATGTTGATACTAATGTTATGGCAGGTAGAAAAATTATTTTTATAAATGCAAATTCTGAAAATAAATTTTTACCTTTGCCGGATAAAGATGTCAAGGCTGATATCATTTATTTGTGTTCTCCGAACAATCCAACAGGAGCTGTATATAATAAATCACAGCTAAAAGAGTGGGTAGATTATGCAAAAAATCAAAATGCTGTTTTACTTTTTGATTCGGCCTATGAGTGTTTTATTTCTGATGATTCATTGCCAAGAAGTATATATGAAATTGAGGGAGCTAAAGATTGTGCTATTGAATTTTGCTCTTTATCCAAGACAGCAGGGTTCACAGGCACAAGATGCGGTTACACAATAGTTCCAAAAAATCTTGATAAATTGAATAAAATGTGGCTGAGACGTCAGACAACAAAATTTAATGGTGTACCATATATTGTGCAAAGAGCTGCCGAAGCTGTATTTTCTGATGAAGGTCAAATAGAAATTAAAGAAAATATTAATTATTACATGGAAAATGCAAAAATTATTTCCGATACTTTAGACAAACTTAATATCTGGCATGTTGGAGGAAAGCATTCTCCCTACATTTGGCTTAAATGTCCGAATGACATGTCATCTTGGGAATTTTTTGATTTTCTTTTGAATGAAATTCAAGTTGTTGGTACGCCAGGCTGCGGATTCGGAAATAACGGCGAGGGTTACTTTAGGCTCACATCTTTTGGTTCAAAAGAAAATACTCTTGAGGCCATGAATAGATTGGAAAAGGTAAATGTAAAAGAACACATGGTTTGATTTCAATTTACAGATGGTTTGATTTTTTTAGTAAACTAACACGCTAATTTTTCTCAAAATTGTTGGCAATTTTTCTCAAACACCTTGTCACTTTTAATTTGACAAATTCTAGGCATATAAGTATAAATTAAGATAATTGTTTTAAAAATAAAGAAT
>CALURG010000053.1 GCA_944323115.1 Candidatus Gastranaerophilales bacterium | reverse complement strand
ATGAAAGAAGTCAAAAAAATAATTAAAGACAAAAATGCAATAAATTTTGTAAAATTGGCAATTGATGCATTAAAAAATGACAACAGCCTCAGGGAATTGTCAAGTATAGTTTGCGGGATGAAACTTGCGAGGGGGATTGAGGAGAGGGAGGTTTAAATAAGGTGTGATATGGGTGCTTTCATATCACGGACCTTGTTTTGCCGCATTGAAACACATTGTGTTTTTGCAGTTAAAATATGTTATAATCCACCTAGCTTATTAAAAGATGAGTCAATGATGTCTGCATACGTGTTATCGTAGTGGGCGGGGGCTCAAATCAGCAGTACCCACAGTGGATTAGATACGATAAAGGATAATTTTTATGACCCAAGTTAAATTTACAAAAATGCAAGGAGCCGGCAATGATTTCATACTGATGGAATACGGCGAATATAAAAAAATAGAAGACAAATTTCCTCAAATTGCCGTAAAAATGTGTGACAGACACTTTGGAATAGGTGCTGACGGAATTTTTATCCCTGTTGAAGACCCAAAAACCTACTCTGATTTGGAATGGCTGTTTTATCAGGCAGACGGTTCAACTGCTCAAATGTGCGGCAACGGAATGAGATGTTTTGCAAGATTTTGTTTCGACAAAAAAATTATAAACAAAAGAAAATTTACGGTTCACACAGGTGCGGGCAAAATTGTTCCGGAAGTTCTGGAAGATATGAGAGTAAAAGTCAATATGGGAAAACCCGTGCTTGAACCCGGAAAAATTCCTTTTAAAGGCAGCAAAAATTTGAATTATCCGCTATGGCAGGGTTTGAAAAAGTTTTCCGTAAATGCTGTGAGTATGGGAAATCCTCACTGTGTAATTTTTGTTGAAGATGATGAAGACATAAATTTAATGGCTGAAAAATACGGGGATTCGATTGAACACGACAATTTGTTTCCTGAAAAAACAAATGTTGAATTTGTAAAAGTAAAATCAAAAGAAGAAATAGATGTCGCTGTTTGGGAAAGAGGCTGCGGTATCACTTTGGCGTGCGGCACGGGTGCTTGTGCAAGTGTAGTTGCCGCTATACTAAACGGCTATTGTGACAGCAAAGTTTCAGTAAATTTACCCGGAGGCAAACTCACAATAGAATGGGCGGGCAATTCACAGAATCCTGACTTTGATGTATTTATGACAGGTGAAGCTCAATACGTCTTTGAAGGCTCTATTGAGATATAATTACGGCCGGTATTAAATAAACATGAACAATATACTAGAAGTAAAAAATCTGCAAATAGGTTTTAACTTGTCTGACGGTTATAGACAGGCTGTTTATGACGTTTGTTTTGATTTAAAAAAAGGAGAAACTCTTGCAATAGTAGGCGAATCCGGATGCGGTAAAACTATATCTACAATGTCAGTATTGCAGCTTTTACCAGAAAATGCAGTTATAAAAAGCGGTGAAATTTTGTATAACGGAGAAAACCTTTTAAATTTCACACAAAAACAAATGCAAAAGATAAGAGGAAAAAAGATTGCTCTTATTCCCCAAGATCCAATGACCTCTTTGAATCCTCTTTATACAATAGGAAATCAAATATTGGAAGTCATAGAGCTTCATCAAGGCATAAAAGGCAAACAAGCATTTGATTTGGCAGTGCAAGCACTTGAAAGAGTAAAAATTCCTGACGCTAAAGAAAAAATGAAATCATATCCTCATGAGTTTTCGGGAGGGATGAAACAGCGTGTGATTATTGCAATGGCACTGGCTTGTAATGCGGAAATTATTATTGCGGACGAACCCACAACAGCTCTTGATGTTACCGTACAGGCTCAAATCATGGATATTTTAAAAGAGGTAAAGGAAAAATACAATCTTTCTCTTATTCTTATCACTCATGACATGGGTATAGTTGCCCAAAATGCGGATAAAATTGCCGTTATGTATGCAGGTCGGATTGTAGAATATTCTTCCGTCAGTTCTCTTTTTAAAAACCCGAAACATCCTTACACCAAAGCTCTTTTGAACGTAATCCTTGATATAAATACCGATAAAGTGGAAACAATAGAAGGGCAGCCTCCTTCAATAACTGATGATATTTGCGGATGTCCGTTTCATCCAAGATGCAAAAGCTGTATGGAAATTTGCAAAAAAATTACTCCAAGCCTAAAAACCGTTGAAGATTCTTTGGTTGCCTGTCATTTGTACGAATAAATTTTTATAAAATTTGTTTATTTACCGATAGTTGTTGACTAAAAAACCGATTAGTGTATAATTTTAGTAGCGGTATAATAAAAGGTTTTTTTACTGCTGTTGATAAAATTAAAACAAAAGAGTAGTTGGCTCAGGTTTTTCCATTCGTTTAAGTCTTGCTTTTTTGTTAAAGTATTTTTGTTTTACATACAAGTATGAGCGTTTGCAAATTTAACTACAAATACATAAAAGACAGAGCAACACCCGGCAGCTGGAGACGAGGCTATGAAAGCTTTCAAAAAGACATAGTTCTTTCTTATGATACAAAAATTGCCGGAGTGGATGCCAAAGTCAAAGGCAACTTCAAAGACGCCTATGAAACAAGCCTTACTTTTACAAAAACCGGCGTAAAGGCCGATTGCAGCTGCCCTTTGAAAGAAGAATGGTGCAAACACGCAATAGCGGTTGGCCTAAAAGTCATTGAAGACAAAGTTTATGACGAGTATCTTGAGCGTGTTCACAAAATTCATACGGAATATCCGGATGAATATTTTCCGCCGGTTGAACATCCGACAGGCAGATATGTTTTCCATTTCAACCCGAAAAGAAGACAAAATTTCTTCTCCATACTTGTTATGGACAGAGAAACAGGCAAAGTCATAAGGGACTTGGAAGCAATTTTGAGGGCTATTATAGAAGTCCAAAGAAATGATAAATCTTTTGTTTTAAATGATGAAGAAAAAATTGAAATAGCTATTTTCCAGCTTCTTTTGCAGCGTTCACGCCTTGACAAAAAAGCCGGATGGTACGATGTTCCGATTAACAAATTTGACGGATTTTTCCAGCTTTTGTCAAAAGCGGAGGAAGTTATCGACGGAAAAACAAAAGACAGGCTGCGTTTTGATGACAAAGAATGGGAATTGGCTCTGTCTGTCAACTTCTCTATGGTTGGAAATGTCCTTTTGTCTTTGACTTGGGAAAGACCTGACGGAAGCGACTCTTATCCGTTTGAAGAAATAAGATATTTTTCAAGACAACTAAAATGGGGAAGGTACAAAAATGTAATCTTCCCGACAACAACACCGGTTTCTGTATTGCCGCAGACACTCATAAAAGCAAGTTTTACGGATGTAAAAGACGCAGACGGTGCAAAATTTTTGTATGAAGAACTTCCAAAACTTCAAAAAGTAATGAAAGTAAATGTTTCAGAAACGATTGAAAAACTGTTTCTTGAACAAAAACCGCCGATAAATATTGTCACACTCGGCTTGGATTATGACGGTTCACTGAAAGCGGAACTTGAATTTGAATACGACGGAACAAGAGTTCCTTACTCAAAACATACAGAAAAAACACCTTATGTTACTATCAAAAAGCCTAAAGAAGATTTGCTCTACTGGGTAAAAAGAAATCCGCAGCACGAAGAAGCCGCATATAATATGCTTTTGGCCTGCAAATTTGCTCCAATGCAGACAAACAACCTTGCACTGGAAAAAGAAAACGCAATAGACTTTTACAACTATTACATACAACAAGCAGGTGACGGCTGGAAATTTGAAGAAAAAGACGACATGTCTTTCTTCAAACTTACAAAAGACCCGTTTGAACTGTGTGCGGATATAGATTTTGCAATTGATTCGACTGACAGTTTTGAAGTTGAGTTGTACGGCCGTGTGGGAGAAGAGATTATACCTTTTGATGACATTTATGCTCTTACCATAGACAACAGCAAATATGTCAGGATTAAAAATCTCGGCTTTGCGGAAGTTCCGACAATGGATGTTTACTCTTTGATGAGAGCATTCAATACATTTGATGTCTACAAAAATGATGAAAACAAATATATAGTAAAAACCTATCGTGCAGGTTTGATTTCCGAAATGGAAAACTTAGGCTTGAAACTTAAAATGAGCAGAAGGTTCAACAAATTCTGGAAACAGATTTCAACCTTTTCAACAATGGATGTACCAAGTCTACCAAAAGGAATTAAAGCAGATTTTCGTGAATACCAGACAAGAGGCTTCGGCTGGCTTTGGTTTTTGTATCAGTATGGACTTAACGGTATTCTTGCCGATGATATGGGTCTTGATAAAACTTTGCAGGCTTTGGCATTGCTTCAAAAAGCAAAAGAAAAAAACAAAAAAGCCCCGAACCTTGTTATCTGTCCGACATCTGTTGTTTTCAACTGGGAAAATGAAATTGAGAAATTTGCACCCGGCTTGAGCTGTCTGAAACTCAGCGGTACGGAAAGAAAAGACTTATTTAAAGAAATTCCGAAATATGATATCGTAATCACAAGTTATGCATTGATTAGACGAGATATAGCAAAACTCAAAAAATTTGAATTCAGATATGTTATTTTGGATGAATCACAGAACATCAAAAATGCGGATTCAATTACCGCACAGAGTGTAAAACAGTTAAACTGCAAACACAAATTGGCTCTTTCTGGTACACCTATTGAAAATCGTCTTGAAGAATTGTGGTCTGTGTTTGATTTCTTGATGCCCGGATTTTTGTTTGACAAAAGTGAGTTTAACTACCGCTATGTTACACCGATTATGGAACGTGAAGACAAAACTGTTGAAAAACGTTTGAAATCACAGATTTATCCGTTCATTTTACGCCGTATGAAACGTGATGTTGCAAAAGACCTGCCGGATAAGATTGAAAACGTTGCATACTGCGAACTTACACCTGAACAAAAAGATTTTTATTTAGAGGTTATGGATTCGACAAGGGAAGAACTGTTCAAATCCATCGAAGAAAAGGGTATCGAAAAAAGCAGAATGTCTATTTTCTCTGCCTTGCTGCGTTTGAGACAAATCTGCTGCCACCCGAGATTGTACGACAAAGAAAATGTCAAAGGCATAAAAGAATCCGGCAAATTCGAACAACTCAAATCAATGCTTGAAGAAATTATCTCAGAAGGGCATAGAGTTCTTTTGTTCAGCCAATTCGTTGATATGCTTGATATAATTAAAGAATGGCTTGTAAAAGAAGGTATCAAACATGAATACCTCACAGGCAGCACAAAAGACCGTCAGGAAGTTGTTGAACGTTTCAATTCCGACCCGACTATACCGATTTTCTTAATCAGCTTGAAAGCCGGCGGTACAGGTTTGAACCTGACAGGTGCGGATTATGTAATCCATTACGACCCGTGGTGGAATCCGGCCGTTGAAGATCAGGCCACAGACAGAGCATACCGTATCGGTCAGACAAAGAAAGTATTTGTATACCGTATGATTACAAAAGGTACGGTTGAAGAAAAAATTCAGAAACTCAAATCAAGAAAAAGAGATCTTGTGGACAGCGTAATTTCCGTCGACAGAAATATCGGAAAGTCGCTTACTTACGAAGATTTGAAAGATATTTTCTCTCTTGATTAAATTTGTTATTAAAAAACTTCTGTTACCAATAATATTTTTAAAATGTAAAATATTTATATTTAAGAAAATAAAAAGCACTCTTATAATAGAGTGCTTTTGGTTATAAAAATCAGTTATTTCATTAAATTACATCGGATAGTTTGCTGATGTATAGTCCTCTTCTCTATACTGTTCTTGATTTTGTGCATATTGAACCTGTCCTGTTTCGGAGGTTCTCAATTTTTCAAGATACAACTGACCGTTTTTGACAATTGTATGAAGCTGCGTCAAATCATTTTCAATATTGTTCAAAATTTGTTCAGCATAATTTTCGGCACCTTCTTTTGTTCTGTGTGCTTCATCTTCTGCTTTTATTTTGATTTGTTTTGCTTCTTCTATAGTTTTTTCTCTAAGATCCTGGCATTCGGAAATAACTTGTTCTTTAATTTTTTCCGCTTCTCTTTGGACCTGATTTAAAAGTTCTGATTCCGAAAGAATTTTTTCTGCTTCGTTTCTTGCGTCCATAATAATTCTTTCGGCTCTTTGCTGTGCTTCGATTTGAATTTCTTCTCTTCTTCTCAAGATTGATTCGGCTTCTTTAATGTCTTCCGGGATAGAAGCATCTATCCTATCGAGAATAGCTTCCATTTCAGAGCTTTTTACCATTACGAAACCCGGAAGGAAATGAAAGCCTTTATCGAGTATTAAATTGGCTCTTCCTAAGAGTTCTTTGATTCTGAGTTGTGTCATAACTGATTTTTACCTTTCAATTCTATTTTAATTATAATTGATTATTGATTTTATTGAAATATTTTACCACACTTTCGGGTACAAATTTTGAAATATCCCCGCCGTATTTTGCAATTTCTTTAACCGTACTTGAAGAAATAAAGTTATACTTTGGTTTTGTAATCAAAAATACCGTTGTAACGGAAGGGGCAAGTGCATTGTTGGTTTGTGAAAGCTGCATTTCGTACTCAAAGTCAGATACGGCTCTGAGCCCTCTGATTAAAATATCAGAACCGACATGTTTTGCATATTCGATAGCCAGACCGTCAAAGCTATCCACTTCGACATTAGGCAGATTCATCTCTTTTAAGGCGTCTTGTATAAGAGTGACTCTGTCTTCCGTAGGCAAAAAACCCTTTTTGGCATCATTTTTTAAAACAGCAATGATTACTTTATCAAAAAGCTTTGAAGCTTTTGCCAAAACATCCAGATGTCCTTTGGTTATCGGGTCAAAACTTCCCGGATATACTGCTATTTTTCCCATTATTTTTTGTTTTTCCTGTACTTGACTCGATATTCTTAATACGATTTTAAGAAATATACATGTATAATTATAAATTGTAAATCAAAAATATTACGATTTTACACAGAATTGTTTATTATTGTTACAAATTTATTAATTTTTTTGGTATAATTTAATCTGTTGGATAAATTTTAGAGGGACAGGTTTTGATTGAAAGAATAGTATTACTCATTCTGATTGTGTTTTTATGGTTGTTTCTTTTTATATTCCAAAACTATATGTCTACATTTTGGGCAATATTGTTTTTGTGCGGATTTATGTCACTTTACTGTATTTATATGCAAATCGCATTGAAACACCAAAAAATTAAACTCAAAAAAAAGCCAGAAGAACTAAACTGGAACTACAAACCATTTGTTTCCATAATGATACCTGCTCATAATGAACAAGATGTTATCGAAAAAACCGTTGAAAATGTCCTTGCAATGGATTACGAAAAGTTTGAAATTGTTTTGATTGATGACAGAAGTGAGGACAACACTGCTGATAAACTTAAAGAACTTGAGCAAAAATATGATAAAGTGAAAGCTATTATCCGGCCAAAAGATGCTTTTCCCGGCAAATCAGCTGTTTTAAACGATGCACTTCCGATGACAAAAGGAGAAGCAATACTTGTATTTGATGCAGATGCGAGAGTTCATCCCGACTTTTTGACAAAGCTTTTACCTCACCTTGAAAAAGACAATGTCGGAGCGGTACAAGCAAGAAAAGTTATTATAAACAGAGAAGAAAATTTCCTGACCCGCTGCCAGGACAATGAATATGCTCTTGATACACATTTTCAGGTAGGCAGAAATTCAATCAAAGGTGCGGTTGAACTTAGAGGAAACGGAGAGCTCATCAAGCGTGAGGCTCTTTTGGATATAAACGGATGGAACAATTATACAATCACCGACGATTTGGATATGTCTACAAGACTTCATATAAAAGGGTGGGATGTTCGTTTTTGTCCTGATGTTTGTGTCTATGAAGAAGCTGTTGTCAAATTTATCCCTCTTCTCAAACAAAGAAGAAGATGGGTCGAAGGCTCTATCAGAAGATACCTTGAGCATTTTTGGGGCGTTTTGTTTTCAAAAGATATGTCTTTGCGTGTAAGCATAGATATGATTGCTTATATTACGGAATTTATACTTCCTTTTTGGATGATTTCCGAGATTTGTTTTCAGGCGTTTCGATTTGTAAAAGAAGCACCAAACTGTATTTCATCTTCACTTCTTGTGTCAATTATTGTGTGCGGATTTTTTACAATAGGCCTTTTGTACAGTGTAAGAAGATACAATCATCTTTCAAGATTGCAAAGTTTGAAACAGGCTGTTGAAACCGGTATTTTCCTTTGCTGTGTGTGGTTCCCGATAGTTGTATTTATTGTGTTTAAGATAATTTTCTTCAAAAAAACAATGGATTGGGGCAAAACTACTCACGGTGTAACAAAAATTTCCGAAGACCAAGCTCTTGAGGCTGTAGACGAAGAAAAAACAGCGGTATAAAATGACTGAAAAAGTTTTTAAATCCGGTGATATAATTGAAATAATTCCGGAAAAATTTGTTTATGAAGGTTCAGCTCTTGCCAAGATAGACGGATTTCCGATATTTGTCGACGGTGCTTGTCCCAAAGACAAGCTCAAGGTAAAAATTGTTAAATCAAACAAAAACTATGCAACAGCACAAATTTTGGAAATAATTGAACCGTCCGAGCACAGAGTAAAACCTTTCTGTCCTTTACACAGTGTCTGCGGCGGGTGCGGATGGCAGTTTGCTGATTACGATTTTCAGCTGGAACAAAAAAGAGATATTGTTTTTGAGACAGTAAAAAAAATCACGGGAGAAAGTATTGAGGTAAAACCCGTTATACCAAGCCCCAGAACAAAAGATTTCCGCTCAAAAGTTCAGTACCCGGTTTCTCAAACAAAAGTCTCAAAACGAATTCTTGCAGGATATTACAAAAAAGGTTCGCATGAGTTAGTAAATATAAAATTTTGTCCTATTCAACCCAAAATTATAGACAAAATAACGGAGTTCGTCAGAAAGACGGCACAGGAACTTGAAATTTCAGCCTACAATGAAAAACTTCACAAAGGTATGCTGAGACATCTTGTCTTTCGATACAGCAGGTCCGAAAACGAGTGTATTGTAATTTTTGTTGTAAATGACACAAAATTAAATGACAAATTTAGAAAACTTGCCAAAAAAGTCATGTCGGAATTTGCTCATGTTAAAGGCTGTTTAATTAATTACAATACACAGCGGACAAACCTGATTATGACAAATGATACGAGAAAAATTGAGGGCGAAAATTTTATTATTGAAAAAATCGGAACTAAGGTTTTCAAAATTTCCGCAAACAGCTTTTTTCAAGTAAACATAGGCACGGCTGAAAATATTTTTAATACAGTCAAAGATATTGTTGAAAAAAATTATTCCAATGCACGTATACTTGATGCATATTCAGGCGTTTCAAGCTTTGGCATATGGCTTTCTGATATCGCAAAAGAAGTTGTGTCAGTGGAAGAAGCACCGTCTGCAACAAAAGATGCGGCAGAAAATGTTAAACTGAACAATGTCGGGAATCTGCTGGCACTCAATGGTGATGCAAAAAAGATTTTTGAAGAATTGGTTGAAAAAGGGGAACAGTTTGATGTTACCCTGCTTGACCCTCCAAGAAAAGGGTGTGAGAAACAGTCTCTTGATTTTGCAATAAAATTGACCCAAAAGGCAATAATTTATGTTTCCTGCAATCCTTCTACACTTGCAAGAGATTTAAAATATCTGCATGAAAACGGATTTAAAACAAAATATATACAGCCGGCGGATATGTTTTGCCATTCTTACCATATAGAATCCGTTGCCTACCTCGAGAAGAGCGAAATTGCGGACGGGCACGCCGTGTGAGTGAAACGAACCCAGTGCCCATGTGAGCCAGAACCACGCTTCTGGCGAACGTCCGTATTTCAAGAGGCGAAATTGCGGACGGGCACGCCGTGTGAGTGAAGCGAACCCAGTGCCCATGTGAACAAGGTTGATGGAGTGAAGAATTTTTAGCATAAAAATTCGAAACGTAATACAAAACCTTGTGAACGCCGGTAATCCAAGACAGCGAAATCGGACGGGGCTGAAGCGAAGCGGAACGCCCCATGCGAGCGGAAACGTTGAGTTTTCGTGAGCGTCCGTATTTCAAGAAGCGAAATCGGACGGGGCTGAAGCGGACCCGGTGCCCGCATGGAATCCGCAAAAAAAAGGGAGTTTTAAAAAAACCTCCCATATTTCCCCATTTCTCCGTATATTTACGTTAATAAACGTTAATATTCGATACCTTGTCTTGCCATGACACCCATATCAAAGTAATGCTTAATGGGTTTCATTTCTGTAACCAGATGAGCCAAAGCAACAAGCTCAGGATGTGCATATCTGCCTGTCAATACTATCTCAAGATTATCTGGTTTATTTAATAAAACATCTTTTACTTCTGAAACTTTTATCATATTCATTGCAACACAAATATTTAGTTCATCTAAAATTATAAGTTGATATTCGCCGCTTTGAATAGCTTTTTTTGCAAGTTCCCAGCCTTTTTTGGCTTCTTTATAATCTTCCATACAAACATTATGTTTGTAAACAACTCTGTCCATTCCAAATTGGTGTACTTCAAGATTTTTTAAGAATTTTCCGGCGGATGCAATTTCTCCGTAAGTTGTTCCTGAATCACCTTTTGTAAATTGAATAACAAGAACCTTCCAGCCATGTCCCAATGCACGCAAAGCCAAACCTAACGAAGCTGTTGTTTTACCTTTTCCATCGCCAGTGTAAATTTGAATATAACCATGTTCTAACAAGTTTTTGTCCTCCGTTGACAGATTTTGAAGATTCTTATCTCATCTATCATTATAAATAGTTTTTGACTGTTTTTTATCAATTATATGGAGTATTCCATTACAAGAGAAAATTAATTAAAACGATGCACAAAGTCACCAAACATGGGCTTTTGATTTCTATATCATTCAACCCTGTTATCATATTTAATAATCCCCGGGACTCCTCCCAAGTTGTTCATTTATGAAATAAATTTTTGATTAATTTCCGAACTTGTATATTCATATTAAAACAAATTTTTTAAGCATGGGCAATTTTTATTTATTCCATGCTTTTTATTTTACAATTTTACTTATGTAGCAGGAGTTGAAACTCTTGTCAGACAGTGGTTTTAGTTATATATACAAAATTTTTACATTATAATTTTTATAATTCTTAAAAAAGACTTGAAACCATGTATTTTGTTGTATCTCATCTTTGTTTTAAAAAATAATTTTAGTTAAAAATTTGTAATTATTTTTTCTTTTTTAAAAAAAAGTACTTGTGAAGCGAAATCGGACGGGCACGCCGTGTGAGCGAAGCGAACCCAGTACCCATGTGAGCCAGAACCACGCTTCTGGCGAACGTCCGTATTTCAAGAGGCGAAATCGGACGGGCACGCCGTGTGAGCGAAGCGAACCCAGTGCCCATGTGAGCCAGAACCACGCTTCTGGCGAACGTCCGTATTTCAAGAGGCGAAATCGGACGGGCACACCGTGTGAGCGAAGCGAACCCAGTGCCCATGTGAGTAAGATAGATGAAGTATATAATTTTTTGAACACTTTAATGTATTAGGAGGACAAAAAATTTTTTTATTCATGTAAAATTAAAACCATGAGCAATATTTTGAAATGGAGTTTCAAAAACGCACTAATCGGCCTTGCCGGTATTTTTTGTGTGTTTGTTGTGATATGTGCGTTTCTTGCACCTGTCATGGCACACTTTGGTGTGAGGGAAGTTTCATCATTTTTATATGATTTTTTGCACAAACTTTGTAAAATGCATGGCACAAATATTTTTACTATTTTAAATCATCCCATTGGTATTTGTGCAAGATGTATAGGTTCATATATGAGTGCGGCTTTGACTTTGAATCTTTATATTCACAAATTTAAAATGAACAAAATTGTTTATATCATACTGGGTACACTTGCTATAGGCGAGATAGCTGCGGAATATTTTAATCTTTTTGTTCCGAATGATTTTATACGTTTGATTGACGGTTTATGTTTGGGTTCATTTTTGGGTATGACCTTTATTAAAATTCTGGATTGGTTGGAAGGCAAAAAAGGCTGGTAATCTCAACTAAACTTTCCGTCAGTGTTGTCTGTATGTTTTGAGCCTTAAAAATCAAGGTGCTTTTGTGTGCGAGTGAGGTTCATATCTTATAAAATGTTGAGTTTGATGACACATTTTTTTATTTGCTCTATAATTTTTTTAAAATCATTTAAAGGACAAAACAGTGCAAACAACGGAAAAATTATCTGTAAAGGATATCGTTAAAAATTGTAATCTCAAACATATAGCAATCATCATGGACGGAAACAGAAGATGGGCAAAAGAAAAGCTTCTGCCTTCCGCAATAGGGCATCAAAAAGGTGTTGAATCACTGAAAAATACCATGAGACTGTTTGATGAGTACGGAATAAAATATTTGACCGTATATGCTTTTTCTACTGAAAATTGGAACAGAAAAAAAGAAGAAGTTGAGTTTTTAATGAATCTTCTTGCAAAAACACTTTGCAACGAACTGGATGAAATGCACAAAGAAAATGTGAAAATTTGTTTTTTGGGTGATTTGACAAAATTAAATAAAAAGCTTGTTGAAATAATACAAAATGCCCAAGAAAAAACCAAAAACAACACCGGTGTCAATTTAAATATAGCTTTCAATTACGGCTCAAGAGATGAAATTACAAATGCCGTAAAAGCCATTGTAAAAGAAGGAATACCTTTTGAAGATATTACAGAAGAAACTGTTTCTAAACATCTTTATACAAAAAATATTCCTGACCCTGACCTTTTAATCCGTACAGGCGGTGAAAAAAGAATAAGCAATTATCTTTTGTGGCAGGCTGCATATTCGGAAATTTATGTAACAGATGCTTTTTGGCCTGATTTTGACAGGGAACAGCTGGACAAAGCCATTATTGATTTTGATAAGAGAAACAGAAGATTCGGTAAGTAAAAATGATTAAAATTGCACTGGGTACTTCAAATCCTCATAAGCTTGAAGAAATAAATGACATGCTCAAAGAACTTTGTTCCGAAGATATAGAGTTTGTCCTTGTGGATGGTGATTTCAATCCTGATGAAAACGGGCTTACATTTGAAGAAAATTCGTATATAAAAGCTGTCGAAGCTGCAAAAATCATGAATATGCCTGCTCTTGCGGATGATACAGGGCTTTGTGTTGACGCATTGGACGGCAGGCCCGGTATTTATTCAGCCAGATATGCACCTAATCAGGAAGCTAAAATAAAAAAAATTCTTGAAGAAATGAAAGATGTTTCATACGAAAACAGAAAAGCTCATTTTGCTTGTACAATGACACTGGCTGCCCCTGACGGAACAAAATTGCATGTCCAAACGGGACGTATAGACGGAATTATTGATACAAAACCTTCAGGGGAACATGGTTTCGGCTATGATCCGATATTTTTTATACCTGAATTAAATAAGACAATGGCACAGATGACACTAAAAGAAAAAAATACTTTGTCACACAGAGCCAGAGCACTAAAACCGATGATTGACTGGATTAAAACAAATTTTGTCTAAAGTTGTCAGAGAAAAATTCGTTCTTGTTATTTCCCTCTCATGATACTTGATATTTATTCAACCGGCAAAGGTGCAGAAAAGGTCAATGGTTGGTAGTGATGTCTATGCCGGCTACTGTGAAGACGGGAGGCTCGAGGCGGAAAACGCAGCACCGGATTAAATTTGTACAAATATGATGTATAAGCTTTTTGATTTTTAGGGTGTTGTTTTGAGATTAGAGAGGATGCAATTTAAATTACAAGTTGGCTGCAATTTGTTCAGCCCGGCAAAAATCTATCTGTTTGGATTAAAACAGTTGGGAAAAAAATTTTTGTAAAGATTATTGAAAAATTATTCATAAAAATGTATAATTAAATTACTGGAGAGAATGTCAGATTACCCAAACGAAAAGGAGATTAAGATGCGTGTTAATTTTTCTTTAAATAATATGTCATGTCAGCCTTTGAGATTTGGACAATCCGAAAAATCACAAAACAATGTTTCTTCAGTTCCTGCTTTTACGTCTTCAACAGTACCGCGTGAAGAATATGACAAGTTGAACGCCAAATATGAACTGGCTTGCAGATTGGCTGTTGCACAGGCTGAACAATACAAAAAATATGTAGCTGCACACCCTGCAAAGTAGAGATTTAGTTTAAGCTTATATTTTTTAGGTATTCTATTTTTGGGGAATCCGTGCCGAGAACTGATATTATGTCAATTCTGTAGTTTTTGTGTTTTTCTTTTGTTGTACCAAGATAGTACAATCCTGCTTTGAGTATATTTTTGATTTTTTGTTGTGTTATAGATTCAAACGGATGGCCGCATTTTGTATTTGTTCTGGTTTTTACTTCCGCAAAAACTATCGTATCTTTGTCTTTTGCTATGATATCAATTTCACTGTAACGTGAATAATGATAATTCCTTTCTAAAATTTTTAAGCCTTGTTTCTTTAAAAATTCACAGGCAAGTTCTTCGCCAAATTTTCCGGTAATCTTTTTATTATTGTTTTCCATAATTTATCCGTAAAGATTTTCTATTTCTGATATGTAATCAAGCATATTTTGTCTCAGTTCCTGCGGATACAATATTTCACACTGGTCAAAATATCTTGAAAGTCTTCTTATCAAAAGTTGTGTGTCTTCTTTTTGATTTGACACTATGATAAAATTTTTGCCGCTGTTTATGATTTTTTCATTTTGTTTTAGCACGTATGATTTTGCGAGACGGTTTTTTAGTTTAAAAGTAACTGGCCCGACATAGTTTCTGGCATTTTTTTGAGGAGTTTGGTGTGCTTCTTTGATGAATTTTAGTACAAATTCTTTGTATGTACTGTTCTGACAATCGTAGGCAATAAGGACCGGCTGTCCGTTTTTGTACATAACTTGCAAAGGTTCAAGTTTGTAGTATTCCGTTTTTTCGTTGCCGTCCGTTTTGTATATTAAATCAATTTTTAAAGATTCACGGCAGTAATTTTCATATTTTTTGACTTCCTGGTTTTTTAAAGAAAGATTTTTCTTTAGTCTGTACTCTCTTATGTTGCTCTGCGAAATAAGCTCCAATGTATCTTGAGAAAAACTTTTTTCAAGAATATTAAGTATTATTGAAATATTTTCGGACAGATATTCCAGATTGAGGTTTTTTGTATACTTTTCAATAAATTTTATTAAAGACAATTCGCTTTTATTGAAACTTGTTTTTTCTATGTTTCTTTCAAGAAAATATTTTCCTTTTGTTTTAGAAACCTGCAAACCTATTACTTTAAGAGTATTTAAATATTTTGTAATTAATTCTTTTCTGTATATTTTTTGATCTTTTTCTTCAAGAATTTCTAAAAGTTCATAAGAAGACATGGGGCCTTTGGATAACGCTTTTAGCATTTCCAGCAGCCTCAAGCCGGAGTTTGCAATTTTCTTTTCTTTTGAACATGTTTTGTTATTGTTCTGGGTCATGTGAATATATTTCTTTCATTGCCTTTAGTTTTTGTTCCAATTCATTTTTTATTTCATCGCCTGAAAGCAGCAAACAATCACTTCCAAATGAAAGTATTCTTTGGATAAAATTAAATTTGTTGTTTACTACTGCCTTTACAGTCATTTTGTATTCTTCATCCGGAGTTTTTTCCAGTACTGTTTCGTAAATTTCTGTTTGAAACATTACCGCACTCAGACCTTTTAGTTTGTATTCAACTATTATGTTTGATTTTTGAAATTCATCATCTTCATCATTTTCTGCCAAGAAATTTATAAAATTAACATTTTTTATTCTGTCAACTCTGAGATATGAAAATTCATTGTATTTTTTGCAATAACCCCAAACATACAGTTTCCGGTTCTCCATAGTGATGTATTCCGGAGTAAAATACAAATCTTCTTTTCCTCGTTCGGGAGAATCATATGTTACAATGGTATGTTTTTTTATCCCGGCATGAAACATTAAGCGTTTTATTATTTGATGATTGATGTCTCTCAGAGGATGATTGTACAAAAGAATTTTTTGGTATGTACTGTCTTGTACATATTTTGCGATTTTGGCATAAAAATTATTTAGATTTATCAACAGTCTCCAGTCACCGAACGTAACAAGACTTTCTCTGATTGTTTGAAGAGCAATAACATTTTCTTTGCTTAAAGACAAAGAGAAAGGATGGTATTTTAGGATATACTTGTTGTTTGTTCTTTGTGAAGGACGGCTTATTATACATCCGGCTTTTTTAAGAGCATTTATGGTATTTGTGATGGAATCTTTTGAGAGATCATTTTTTATCACCGGGTCGCAAGAAATATACTCCAAAAGTTCTGTACGGCTTTTTGGAGATTCCAAAAGTTTTAGCAATATAAACAGAGCTCTGTAACCTGTTTTAGAAATATTATTATCTGGGTTGAGATTCTTTTGATGGCATGTTTGGTTCATGATTTTGAGCACGATTTTCGTTTATATTTATTTTATTGATAATTTTTGCACGTTTTTTACGGAACAACATATCTGTAAATGCTTCTATTCTCGTAATAAAACCTGCTTCACCGGTCTGCTCGTCAACGGAAAGGTTTAAAACGGGTTTGTTAAACTTTCTTGCGGCACGTGAAATTCTTTCAACCATGATAGAGTCCGGCCCGCAACCGAAAGCATTTATTGTAATAATACCATCTATGTTGTTATCCTGCATAAAATGACCAGCACCGCCTGTCATTTCATATTCATTTGCCCAGTATATTTTTGAACCCAAAGAAGAAATACCTTCTTGGAGCTGTTCTATGGAAAGTTGTTCTGCTGTGTAAGCTTTAACATCGAGTTTTTCCAGTTTGTCAAAAATTTTCATGGATATTCTGTCATCAAAAAGGTTGTAGCTGTGAGCAAGAACCGCTACGCTAATGGGATAAGATTTTTGATTGTTTGTTATAACTACCTGCCCTTTTTTTGCATAGTTCAATGCTTTTTCAAAAGAAAGACCTGAATTCAGCATAATTTTGAAATTGTTCATGACTTTCCAGCCTTCTTTTGAAGCGGCTTTTATTTCTTTTTCATCAGTAATTCCGAAAGGAGCAACAGCCTCTTTCAAAAACTCGTACAGCCCCTGATGTTTTTCTGACTTGTCCAAAGTAGCTTCTATGATAGTAAAATCTTTTTTTACTACATTTCTGATTAAATCAGGCAATCCTCTGATTTTTGAACAGTTGTATATTTTGTGATCAATTGACTGTATAGACGGAACAAATATTTTGTCTATGCCTTTTTCAATAAGATTGAGAATATGTCCCACATAAACTTTTATAGGCAGGCATGTTTCCGAGACAACAAGCGAAGACCCTTGAGACATAGTTTGTTTTGTTGTCTTGTCGGAAATTACGACTTTTATTCCCAAGCTTTCAAAAAATCCGTACCAGAAAGGGAAATAGTTGTAATACGACATTGCTCTGGGGATACCTATTTGCATATCTTTTTTAGTTTCGGTTGGCATTAATAATCTTCCTTTTACACTTATTTAAAAAATATCTACAAAAATATACTTAGACATTATAAATCAAACAAAAACAATTTTGTTAAGAAGTAATTTTTTTAAAATTTGAAGAACAATTTTAATATTCCCGAAACACTACACAGATAGTAGATTTGTACCTAAAAAACAACTGCTACAATCTTAATATTACTTAATAAAACAAAGAAAAATAAGTGTAAAGGGTACACATATTTGTAAAATTATGTTAAAATAATCGTTACAATTAAAAAAAATTGGCAATTCGTAAAAATGATTTGCGTTATAAAGACATGTAAGACTTAATAGGGAAGTAAATGAAGGTAAATTCAGTAAAATACACAGGGCCGTCACAAAATAACAATAATTTACGTAGTCCGGGCAAAAATCCATCTTTTGGAAATCTTGCTGTCGGATTGGCTACTTTTATCGAAAACAATGGCTTTTTGGGTGAGTTTTTGACAATTGATACATGCGGTATGATGGCACCCAGAACCATTCAAGGTTATACTCGAAACATGAAAGAACTCGGACGTCCGAATTACAAAGCAGGACGTGAAGAGTTGGTTCGTGAATTGTTGTCCGGTCCCGCATATTTTTACGTTCCGCTTTCCGTGTTGACCCTTGCAGGCTTTTTGAGAGGTAAATCGGCAAAAGTTGAGACAAAAGTTATCTCAACTTTCAAATCATTGATGAAAAATACATTAACTGGAAATGCCGTAAAATTGAAAGATGCTGAAAGTGTAAGAACAAATTTTGTTAAAACGGTTTTGTCTGACGCATTCAAAGCTGATTACAAAAACCAAATAAATTTGGTTGATGACTTAGAGAAAAAAATGAATGAATATTTAACTTACAAATATTCGCTCAAAGACAAAATCTCCAACATGTTCAAAAAGAAAGCTGACAGAAAAATCAGTCATTCTGCACTTCGTGCTGAAATTGAAAAACTTGTCACAAAATTAAATAAAGCAAACGGAAAACTTCTTGACAATGCAGATTGTATTGAACTTACCGTTGAAACTGTTAACAAACAAGGTGTGGCTGAAAAAAGCCGCAGAGCGTTTAATGTAAACAGTTTGATGAAAGATGTATCAAATTATTTGGATGATTTTTCATCAAAAGCAAAAAGAACGAAAAAAGACCAAGATACATTTGTAGAAAAATTCCATCGTAATGCAAAAGATTTGAGAAATATCACAAATATCCTTGCTGTATCAGCATTGTCTGCATTTTTGATGATTATTCCTAAAATCTATCAAACAGACAAAACATTCCCCGGCAAAGACGGTTTGACTACAAATACGAACAGCAATGCACAAACTCCGGAAGAAAACAAAGAAAAGGAGGGTGTGTAAGATGAAAATTCAAGCATATTCAAACACAAATGTTCATTCATCATACAATGCACAGAACAATCCTTCTTTCAAAGGTGTACCAAATCCGGGCAAGTTCCGTCGTGCATTTGAGTGGCTTGGTGATCAATGTAATATTTCCAGCAACGGTTCACTGACAAGAGCAATGTTTTTTGTTGTCGGTACTGTGTTTATGCTGGGCGGAAGATTTTTTGAATCCCGTGATAATGATGAAAAAAGAGAAGTTGTTACCAGAGATGTCCCTGCTGTAGCACTTTCGGCCGGTGGTGCTCCGTTGATTAACGTGGGTGTCGCTTATGCACTAACTAAAAAAACAGGTGTTCCTATTCTTGATTTAGGAAAGAAAGGAAACCTTTCCACCGCTTCATTGTCATCTCAAAAACAAATAATAAATTGGTATTCCGATTTGGGTGAAAACGCTCTTGTTAATTTCTCCGAAACAGTCAACAAACACGGAGGAAATCTTCGCAAGGTATTTAAAAAACTCGGATTTACCGATAAACTTGACGCTATTACAAACGCAGCAGCCAACAATGATATCATAGATGCAATAAAAGAAGCACAAAAAAACGGCACTGATGCTTTCAACAAGCTGGAAACAGCAATGAAAGGCTTGGGTGCTGACAATAAGCTTTTAAAATCAGCAAAAAAATATCATGCATATGTTAAACTCGGTGGTATCGCATTTATGGCTACACTTTTGGGCTATTTGCTGCCACGTTTAAATATCATTACGACCAGAAAAAAATACGAAGGAAAAGTTGACGAAGCACGCTTTGAAAAAATGATGATGAGAACATCTCCTGTTTTCAGAGTGTCATCAGGTGTGCTGAGCTTCCACAAAGCTTCTGCTGCAAAAACATTCAAAAACCTTTTAAACATGCTTGAAGAGCCTGTTCAAAAGGCTGAAAAATAGTTTTTTGTATACTCTGAGGTTTTGATTTTTGAAATTGATTTTTCATTTGTCGTACATTTTGTGCAGAGATAAAATTAAGTATAAGGTACTTATCTTAATTCCATTGTCATATCTTCGTCCGTAATCGGATTTTTGAATACCAGCCTCATGTACGGCGAATATTTTTTCAATGCCATTGTAGAAAAAGTCAGCTTTTTGCCGGGCTTTAAAGTTTCAGGCTTTTGAGTTCCTATATTAAAACGTTCTGATTCTCTTTGTGCACCTTTGTCACCGATTTTGTTGTTCAACACAGCAAACGGAACTGCAATAACAGATCCGATTAGAGAAAGAGAAAGTGTTGGGAGTGCATATTTTTTCCCTTTGTTTATCATGTCTTTTGCTGCTTGAGAGTCGGTTCTTTTTGTGGAAAGATAGGCAATTTGTCCCGTTGCATTGTTTATCACGTTGATGCTTTTAATTTCTACGGGTTCTTGATAGATGTTTGTTATTGTGTACTCGTAGCCGGTGTATTTTTCTGCAAGACGGCTGTTTAAGTCTTTTGATTTTCTTTCTATTTTTAAATAGTTGTTTTCTTCTGTTTTTACGGCTGAATATGCCGGAGCAAAAAACATGTTAAAAAGCAGAAATAATACCAGTAATATCGAAATATTTTTCTTTGTTTCGTTCATAAATTTTTTACGCATGAAATATTTCTCTCATTGTTAGTTGAATTTGTTGGATTTTGTTTTTGTATACATCTTGAATACTGCTTGCCTGATTGCCTGACAGGATTTTGTTGTAAACAAATATCAGCATATCTGCAATTTGCGGTAAATAAAGGTAAATTTGTTTTTTTAATGATATATCAAACGCCTGTTCACAGTTGTACAAAGGTTGTTCAAGTTTGACTTGTGAGGCGGATGAAAGATTGATTTCAGAAGAAAATATTTTGAACAAAAGTATAAATATATCTGAAAGATTTGCGTCTTTTTCCATTTTCAAGATTGATCGTTCTATGATTTCATTGGTTAAAGGCAGGTTGTTGTCGAGATATTCCGCTTTTGCAATCAAAAACCAGCTCATATATCCGAGATTTTTCATGCCTTTATCGGAAGATATATCAAGGATGTTGTAAAATATTTGTTTGGCTTTTCTGGTGTTTTTGAGGTTTAAATATGCATATCCTATCATCAAATCACAGAAGTACATGAACTGATACATTTGTTTTTCTGACGCTTTGATTTTGGCATTGTATATATGATTTGCCATACTTTCGAAGTCATTGTGGCGAAGTGCCCAAAATCCTTCCAGGATGGGAAACAGAACTTGTGCATATTTGTCGTTCAAACCTTCATTTTTTACTTTTTGCATGGAGTCGGCTATATTTTTGCATTCGATAAAATCTACAAAAAGCATAAGAACTTTGAAACAAGAGTATTTGTTCGAAAAGTTATTTGTAAGTGTTTGAATTTTCTCTTTTTTGTCTAAGGTAAGTTGTATAATCCTGGAAAGAGTTACAAAAAACAGTGCATCAAGTGTTGCATCATCAAATTGTTTTTTTGAAAATCCTTCCGGTAAGATTTCATCCGTAATTTCTGCCGGATTTATATATTTAAAAATTTCTTCTCCGAGTTCAATACATTCTTTTAACCTTCCGAGATTGAAATATATTTCAAGAGTAACAAGGTTCATAAGGAAATAGTTGATGTTAAAATTTTTGTCATGAGGGTTGAAACTGCTTCTTTTGGTCCTTGAAATAATTTTTCCTATATATTCCAAAGCATTGTTATAATTTCCGCTCATTATACAGCACTGGACAAGTTTGTTTGCTGTTTCCATTGTTTTTTCGTCATTTTGTGTTTCTTCAAAATTGTTCAAAAGCATTTGAAGAAAATGCATGATTTTGTCCGGGTAGTATTTGTACATTATTGATGTAAGTTCGGAATAAACATCAATTTTTATTTGATCGACTGTTTTGTCAGTTTCTGAATCAATAACATTGTCAACCAGTGATAAGAATTTGTTTGTGCAATTCAAATATGCCGAAAAATCTCCTGTTTTGCTGGCAATTATGGCAAGTGAATGCCATTGGGCAAACGCTTCTTTTTTCATTTTTGAATATTCAAAAAGTTCTGCCATGACAAAATCAGGTTTTTTTATTTCGGAATATACTTTTTCAAGCAAGTTTTTACTTATATCTTGCAGCTCTTCGGAGGAACAAATATTTATGAAGTTTTTTCTGAACAGGTTATAGTTTGGAATAAATATTTCATTTTCATTTTTTATTTTTACAAAGTTTCTTTTTTCAAGATATTGCAGATTTTTCAGACAGTCTTTGAAATTGAGCATATACAAAACAGCCGCAGGAACAGTTTCTGCCAAAATCAGTAATGAACCGAACAACTCAAATGCGCCTGTTTTATTTTTCAGATGTGATATCCTTTTTTGTATCAGTTCATCAAAGTCTTGAGGAATAACAACCATTTGTTCCTGTTCAATTTCATATTTTCCGTTTGAAATTTTAAAAATTCTACAGTCAAGCAGATACTCAACGGCTTGATTGAAATAAAAATGAGAACCTCGCATGTTTTCAAGGATTTTTTCAAAGAAAAACGAATCTTTTATATCTTTTATCTTGGTCACATACCCGGTTATGATTGATTTATTTGATGAAGGTCTTAGTTCAATATCAAAATAGTTGTTTGAGGTCATCAGTTTGTATATTTTTCTGTGCAATGAAAAATCTTTGTCACATGAAAAGACAAAACCGACATTTCCGAGCATTTTGTTTTCAATCAGATATTTTAGTATATCGAGTGAACTGTCATCAATATTTTCTATATTTTCAATTACAAAAACAGTTTTTTCATTTATTGAAGATACAAAGTTTGTAAAAGATTCAAAATATCCGTATCTCAAATCTTCAGGATGGGTGTGTGTTTTGATTTCCATTTTCAATAAATCCTGAAGATTTTTGTCCAAAGTCATTGCCTCAATTGTTTCAGGATGCAAAACCAGATTCAGTTCATTTTTGTTTTTGTATGAAACAAACATTTGTTTAAACAGCCCGTAAGCAACGTACTTGTTTTTATACGTGCAGGAAAATCTGATTAATCTTGAATCAGGAAATATATTTTTTAATTCTTCATCGGTGATAAAATGTAAGAATGAATATTTTGTTTCGCTTTTTACGGAAATAATCGGATTAGTAACGTTCTTGCCGCTGATTTTTTCCAATTCGTTTAAGAGATTTTCACCTTTGGCTTTTATAAAAGTACAATTAAGGCTTTTAAAGTTTATCAACGAAGCTTCATTTACTTCTTCTTCCGGCTCCCAGTCAATATTGGGAGGAAGATTCATTACGTTTTGCTCGTTTTCCTCTTCTTTTTCCAGTTTAATAATTTTGTGCAGTACAAGTTCAAAAAACATTATCATCTGGTTTTTTATGTAAACCGCACTCAATGATTGATAAGGATATTTTAATTTGGTTGACTGGTAGACATACGAATCTGCAATGACTTCCACATCGTTGTATATTTGAGATTTTCCGCTGGAGGAATATACAACGTTTATGTTAATCCCTGATTTGTAGGCTGATTGTGCGGAATAAATATCTCTTTTTTGTATCGCCATCTGCGTTTTTAGCGTTATTCCTTTTGCTTCAAAAAGCTTTTGATTTATTTCTGTTACGGATTGAGCAACAAAAATGGAAAAATCAACCGCAGACACACATGAATCATCAAAACTGTAATCTTTGCAAAACCTTATTATAAAAGTATTGTCTATAAATTGAACCCTGAGTTTTTTCTGTGCAGCAGTTTTTTTTATCAAAGAATAGAGATTTTTTTTGAATTTTTCAACAATTTTTTCACTCTTAAATACATTTTGAATGTCATCAAAATTGCTGATTTCTATTGTCAATACGGCAAACTCTTCAATAATTGATTCTCTGAGCCCGATGCTTGCATTTATATCCAAGCCGCATTTTGGACATTTGTTTAGGGCAGTAGAATTTAATTTGCCGCATTTGTAACACTTATTCAAAATTACCGAACCGCATTTTTCACAAATCGTATTTTTTGATATAGCACCGCATACCGGGCATTGCAGTTTCAATACCTTTTTACAGTTCGGACAAACAAGGTCTTTTTCTGAGATTTCTGTTTTGCAGTGCGGACAGTTCATTGTTTTTTCCATGCAAATAAAATGATTTTCCAGCTTATTATACCAGTATAGAGTATAAATTAACTCATCTTTCTTGTGTAGATGAGATTTTAACCTTATTTTGGATGTCAGATATACAAACTTTACAATTTATTCAAGAATTTGGAAAGTTTTGTATTTTTTAATTATAATTAGATGTAAATTGGTGATAAAGGATAAGTTTAATGATTAATTCAGTAGTTATTGTAGGCAGAGCGGGACAGGATCCCGAGATGAAGTATTTTGAATCAGGAAAGGTGAAAACCACATTTTCTGTTGCTGTAGGCAGATGGGATTCAAAAACAAAAGCGGAAGTGACTGATTGGTTTAATATAGAGTTGTGGGATAAATTGGCGGAAGTCGCCGGAGAATATGTAAAAAAGGGCAGACTGGTTGCGATTGACGGAAGACTTGCTTCCAGCAAATGGACAGATGCATCCGGTGTGCAAAAAGAGAGATTTTTTGTCAGAGCATCAAATCTGAGACTTCTTTCTTCCGGCAGAGCGGAGCAGCAATAAAAGTCTTGGCGGATTATGTTTATATCAAATAATATCGGTATAATAGCGGATGATTTAACCGGTGCTGATGATACGGCACTACAGTTTCATTTGAGAGGAGCAAACACTCAAATTGTTCTTGATTATTCTTTGTTTCCCGAAAACAAAGCAAACACTCAAGTGTGGGCTATACCAACGGAAACAAGAAATATTGATGCACCTTCCGCTTATGAAAAAGTTAAACAGGCTGCACGTGTTTTGGCTGAAAATTTGAATGTTGAATATTTTTACAAAAAAATGGATTCAACAATCAGAGGCCATATTGCAGTCGAGGCACTTGCAATGCTTGAAGCACTTGATTTGGATGCGGCCGTGATTATCCCTTCATTTCCTCAAGAGGGAAGAACCACTATAGGCGGATATCATCTTTTAAAAGGCATTCCGATAGAGAGAACGGAATATGCCAGAGACCCGAGATTCCCGATTTACGAATCACACATACCGACTGTGTTGAGAACGGAATTAAACAACGAACAGGACGATTTGGTTGATTTAATCGAACTGCGTACGGTTATTAAAGGTGCAGGGCCGATTTTGAAAAAAATGAATGAACTTATCGAAAACGGCGTCAAACTGATAGTTGTTGATGCCATGTCCGTTACGGATATCGAGCAGGTTGTGCTTGCAATTGAAAAAAGTTCTCATAAAATACTGCCTTGCGGGTCTGCCGGATGTGCACAGGTTTTGGGAAATATCTGGCTTCCTGAAAAAGAAACTCATCAGCAGGAAAAAACAATACCTTCCCTTCCGAAATTGATTGTGTCGGGAAGTGCTACACAAATCACCGCTTCGCAGATTCAAAAGCTTCTGGATGATGATGATATCGACAATACATATGCAATAGATTTAAAAATGGAAGATATTCTTGAGGGTGTTACGGACGATATTGTAAAAAGAGTATCGGAAAACCTTGTTAAAGACAATGTTGTTATTGTCCATACTTCCAATTTAACAGTTGATTCAAAAATAATTTCTCAAATACTTTTTGACAATGAAATGTCAAAAAACCAATTTATTTCAAAAATCGGTGATTATCTTGCCGCATTGACAAAAAGAGTTTTGTTCAACAGAGACGCAATACTCATTACAATAGGCGGGGAAACTTCTTTTAAATGCTGCAAAGCAATAAACAGCAACAGTTTGCAGATAATTGACGCTATTTGCCCTGCAATACCGCTGTGTCTTGATTCAAAAGCTCAATGGATTGTGACAAAGTCCGGCAATCTCGGCAACACAAATACACTCATTGATATAATAAAATATTTTGAACACCATGAATAAAAAAAAGATATGCATAACCGCCGGAGATTTTAACGGTATCGGGCCTGAAATTATTGTAAAAGCCTTAAACAATCTTGATGTTTTGCCTCAGGATGTTGTTTTGATAGGGGCAAAAGAATTGTTTCATGGGTTAAAAAGCAAGTATGATTTTATAGAAGTACCTTTTAAAAAAGAGTGGCTGAATCCGAAAAAAGAAACTAAAGAAGCGGGAGAGTTTTCGTACAACTGCCTGATAAAGGCATGTGAAGCCGTGAAAAACGGTCAAGCAAGTGCAATTGTTACCGCACCGGTGTCAAAAAATGCACTTCACCTTGCAGGACACAATTTTTCGGGGCAAACAGAAGTTCTTGAAAAAAATCTCTCTGATGTTTCAAAGGCTGAAAAGGCTGAAATGCTTTTTGTTTGCAATGATTTCAGGGTAATGCTTTTAAGCCGGCATGTGGCATTGAAAAATATTAAAATAACAAAAGACACCCTCATCGAAAAGATTTTGAGAATAAACTCAGTGTTGCAAGACAAATTTTCTATAAGTAACCCAAAAATCGGACTCTGTGCTCTTAATCCCCATGCCGGAGAAAATGGGCTGCTGGGTGATGAAGAGATTTTGGAGTTTGCTCCGGCAATAAAATATCTCAGAGAAAACGGGATAAATATTTCAGAGCCCAAACCGGCTGACACGCTTTTTGTCAAAGCTTCCCACGCTTTTTTAAACAAACAAAAACAACCGTTTGATGTTTATTGTGCTTGCTACCATGATCAAGGACTCATAGCGATAAAAGCTCTTGCAATGGCAAGAACAGTGAATATGACGGTCGGTTTGAATGTCATAAGAACATCACCTGCACACGGTACGGCGTATGATATTGCAGGAGAAAATATTGCCGATTCGACAAGTATGGAAGAAGCAATAAAACAGGCCCTTAAGCTTTCTGTGTAAATTATTTTTTCTTCTGTTTTACCGGCTCAATTTGTGCAATTTGAATGTCCAGAGCGTTTGTTGCACTGTCTTTTGCAAAAAATTGTTTGTTTTTCTTTACCAGTTTTTCAGCATGCTTGAGAGTTTTTAGGGCAGCTTTTTTGTCTTTAAACTCTTTAAGTTCGATTTCCGCAACTACCAGCGAATCCAAAACGATATCTCTCAAAGTTATATCACAAGCTCTAAGCAAATAATAATCTCTCTTGCAGTCAGGCTTGTTGATGCAGGAAATAAGCTCTTTTTCAGCTTCTTCAGAGGTTTTAAAAAGCAAAGATTTGTTTTTCATCTTAAATTTATACACAGAAAGAATCTTTTCATTTTCACTGATTCTTACCTTTTGGATTTTTACGGCTTCTTCATATTTTTTTTCTTCTGAAATTTTGTTCAAATATATCTGACAAGACGGTGCCACTACCAGTTTGCATTCATCCGGAAAGTTTTCAGTCGGATTTTTGAGATAAAAATGCTTCCATATACACGTTGTGCAAACCAGCACAATAAAAATAACAGAATAAATGATTGCTTTTTTCTTTGTCATAGTTCTATCCGATTTGTTTTTTAATTTTATAAAAATCAATATAACATATACCTGTACAAACAGGGAATAAACTTTTTGAATGAAAAGCTTATAATAGTGCTGTTTACAATTTGAGAAAGGTTATTTATGACAGAAATTTTGGACTTTTATAAGTGTAATGTTTGCGGAAATTTTGTGGAGGTTGTCCTAAACGGCGAAGGTGAACTTGTGTGCTGCGGCCAGCCTATGGAAAAAATTGTCCCTAAAACTCAAAGCGAAGAGATGATGGGCGAAAAACATGTGCCGGTTATCGAAAAAAACGAAGAAGGAATAACAGTGAAAGTTGGCTCTGTCCCTCATCCTATGACAGAAGAGCATTATATTCAATTTATTGAAGTAAATTCTCCCGACAAAAGATATGTAAAAAGAAAATATTTGTATCCAAATGAAGAACCTGTGCTAAAATTAAAGTGTGATTGCAAAGATATAATTGCAAGAGAGCTCTGTAATATTCACGGTGTATGGAGTTCACAAGACAAATAGAGTAGGAGTAGTAAAGATGATTTCACAAAAAATGGAAGCTGCGTTTAATAAGCAGATTAAAGATGAAATGTACTCATCAAACCTTTATCTTTCAATGGTTGCATATTTTGAAAATTTGGGTTTGAAAGGGTTTGCAAACTGGATGCGTGTGCAAGTCCAAGAAGAAACTGCTCATGCAATGGGACTTTTTGACTATTTGATTTCCAGAGACGGAAAAGTACAAATTGATGCAATTGACAAACCGCCTTATGAATGGTCTTGTCCTCTTGAATGTTTTGAAGCAGTATACAAACATGAACAGCTTGTTACTTCATTGATAAACGGACTTGTTGATGTTGCGGAACAGGAAAAAGACAGAGCTGCAATTTCATTCTTGCAATGGTACATAAAAGAACAGGTTGAAGAAGAAGCAAACTGCTCTGAAATTTGTGCAAAACTCAGACTCATCGGCGATGACAGACATGCACTTTTATTGATTGACCAGGAGTTGGGTGCAAGAACATTTGTCGCTCCGGTTATAGAATAATTTGTCTGCGAAAAATTCGTGATAAGGGCAAAGCGGTGTGAACGAGTTTTTGGAGTGTCGCTTTGAAAAGGCAACAGTGATGCCAATGCACGCTGTCATGTGGCAGGAAACGGTATTTGCGGCATCGGATTAAAAATAAAGGCTCTGTCACAACAAATGGTTGATTTTTGACGAGAAATAGCGTATAATAATAGTAAGAAACAGTACCACCGAAGGAGGTAATTGGATATGCCTACTATCAA
>CALURG010000052.1 GCA_944323115.1 Candidatus Gastranaerophilales bacterium | reverse complement strand
AACAACATGGCGGCTTTATCTGTGGTGAGGGATGCTGATATTGCACAGGAGACAGTAAATTACATAAAGGCACAGATATCGGGGCAGACTGCTTTATCTTTATCTGCTGCGACGAAAAACTTGTATTCGCAGATTTTGTTGAGCTTGGTGAGCAATGTGTAGGGGCTCAGGATTAGCAATTTCATATACCGACTACTTGTTGAACCTTCTACAAGCGAGGCTGCCTCAGACAATTTCGGATTAAGATACAATAAAAAAATAAAGAAACAGGTGCATTTTATCGTGCACCTGTTTCAGTTTTATGAAGCTTTAGTTATTTACTTCATCAACTCACCGACTGATTTAAATACAGCCATTCTCTTAGCAGCATCTTTTTCTGCTTGTGAGTAAAGTTCTTCAGCGTGTTCAGGATTTGTCTTGACGAGCTGTTTGTAACGGCCTTCGCTTCTGATAAAGTCCTGATAGCTTTCTTTAGGATCTTTTGCATCCCAGCTGAACGGCTGTTCGTTAGCGGGGTTGTATCTGTATAACGGATAGTATCCTGCTTCAACAGCACGTTTTTGTTCTGTTTGAGTTTTGCTCATATCGATACCGTGAGCGATACAAGGAGCATAAGCAAAGATGATAGAAGGTCCGTCGTATGCTTCAGCTTCCTGGAATGCTTTAAGAGTTTGTGCTCTGTCAGCACCGAGAGCTACTGATGCAACGTATACATAACCGTAAGACATACTCATCAAGCCCATGTTTTTCTTGTATGTAGGTTTACCGCCTGTAGCAAATTTTGCAACAGCACCTGTCGGTGTAGACTTAGAAGCCTGACCGCCTGTGTTAGAGTAAACCTCTGTATCAAGTACGAGGATGTTTACGTTTTTGTTTTGAGCAAGAACGTGGTCAATACCGCCGTAACCGATATCGTTGGCCCAGCCGTCACCGCCTATAATCCATACTGATTTGTCTGTAAAGTAGTCTTCTAACTCTCTTACTTTAGCCATATCAGGACATGGAACATCAGAGTATTTAGCAAGAACTGCTTTTACTTTATTTTGAGCAGCAACTGCTTCTTCTGTTTTTGAGTTATCCCAATGAGACATTGCTTCATTCAGTGCTTCCTTAAGGTCAGCAGGTGTCTTTTCATTTTCGAGAACTTTTTCAACATAAGTTTTTAAAGTATCTCTGTTCTGGTCAACTGCCAATCTCATACCAAAGCCGAACTCTGCGTTGTCTTCAAACAGTGAGTTAGCCCAAGCAGGTCCTCTTCCTTCTTTTGTTTTTGTGTAAGGAATTGTCGGGAAAGTACCTGAATAGATTGAAGAACAGCCTGTTGCGTTTGCAACGATAGCATTTTCACCGAACAATTGAGAAACCAGTTTAACGTATGGTGTTTCTCCACAGCCTGCACAAGCACCTGAGAATTCAAACAACGGTTTTCTGAGCATTGCACCTTTGATTGTTTTTGTAGTGTTTTTGCCCATTACGTTATCCGGTAATTCGTCAAAGAATTTTTCGTTTACGCATTCACCGGCAGCTTCTTCTTTTTCAACAGAAGACCAAGTAAGAGCCTGTTTTTCAGGATTTTTATTTGCAGGACACTGGTCAACGCAAACGCCGCAGCCTGTACAGTCTTTGCAGTAAACCTGAACTTTGAAGTGTTCGCCGTTGAGGTTTGGTTTAGCTTCTATTGTGTTGAAAGATTCAGGTGCATTGCCAAGATTTTCTTTTTCAACAAGTTTCGTTCTGATTGCAGCGTGCGGACATGCAGAAGCACAGATACCGCATTGGATACAAGCTTCTGAATTCCAATGAGGAACACGCGGAGCGATAGCACGTTTTTCAAGACAAGATGTACCTGTCGGGATTACACCGTCATTAGACATAGCTGAAACAGGAATGTCGTCGCCTTTTTGTCTCATTGAAGGTTCAATGATTTTCTTAGCGAAGTCACTTGCGTCGTCAGAGATGAATTTTACAGGTTCTGCACAAGCAACGCCGTTTAATGAAGACGGTACAACAACTTCTTCACAAGCATCAACAGCTGCATCTATCAAAGCAAGGTTCATATTAACAACATCGTCGCCTTTTTTCTTGAAGGTTTTCTTTGTCATTTCTCTCATGCCTTCCAAAGCTTGTTCAAAAGGAATGATACCTGATACTTTGAAGTAAGCAACCATCATTACTGTGTTTGCACCTTTACCTCTTAAGCCGGGTTGTTTTTCAATAAGAGATTCTGCGTCAATATTGTAGAATTTGATTTTCTTATTGATAATAGTTTCTTGCATATCTCTTGTTAAGTGAGAGAATGCTTCTTCTTTTGACCAAGGGCTGTTAAGAAGGAATACACCGCCTTCTTTAATGCCTTTTAATATGTCATATCTGCCGATATATGAATGAGCAGAGCAAGAAACAAAGTCAGGTGCTGTGATTAAGTATGTTGATTTAATCGGTTTGTCACCGAATCTCAAGTGAGAAACAGTTACACCAAAAGATTTTTTAGAGTCATAAGCAAAGTATGCTTGTGCATCTTTGTTGGTATATTGACCAATAATCTTGATTGAGTTTTTGTTAGCACCAACTGTACCGTCAGAACCAAGACCCCAGAACATGCAGTTTGTTGTTCCTTCCGGTTCAGTAACAATGTGTTCTTCAACTTTCAAAGATTTGTGAGTTACATCGTCTTCGATACCCACTGTAAATCCGTGAAAACCGTTATTTTCAAGATGCTTGTAAATAACATAAATCATTGACGGAGTGAATTCTTTTGAAGACAAACCGTAACGACCGCCAATTACTCTTACATCTTTGTTTTCGATAGCTGCAACTACATCCATATAAAGAGGTTCACCGATAGAACCAGGTTCTTTAGTTCTGTCGAGAACTGCAATACGTTTAACAGATGCAGGCAAAGCAGAATTGAAGCGTTTTGTGTCAAACGGTCTGTAAAGTCTGACTTTAACCAAACCGTATTTTGTACCTTTTTTGGCATTTAGGTATTCAATTGTTTCTTCAATAGCTTCGCAGCCGGAACCTATTGCAACAATAACATCAGTAGCATCAGGAGCACCTACGTAATCGAATGGATGATATTGTCTGCCTGTAATTGCAGCAACTTTATCCATGTATTCCTGAACAATATCCGGAACTGCTTCATAGTATTTATTAACAGTTTCTCTGCCCTGAAAATATACGTCTGTGTTTTGTGCACCGACTTTACAAACAGGAGCATCAGGTCTGAGTGCTCTTTTTTTGAATTCTTCAATATACTTAGGTTCAACAAGTTTTGCAATGTCTTCGTAAGAAATTTCTTCAATTTTGTGTACTTCATGAGAAGTTCTAAATCCGTCAAAGAACTGCATGAAAGGAACTTTTGCTTTGTAAGTAGAAAGGTGAGCAACAAGAGCCATATCCATTTCTTCTTGAACGGAGTTAGCAGCGAGCATTGCATAACCTGTATTTCTACAGCCCATAACATCTGTGTGGTCGCCAAAGATAGCGAGTGATTGAGCAGCCAACGCACGTGCTGAAACGTGAATTACATGCGGAAGCATTTCACCTGCAACTTTGTGCATAACTGGAATCATTAAAAGCAAGCCTTGTGAAGCCGTATATGTAGAAGTCAAAGCACCAGCAGCAAGTGAACCGTGTACTGCACCCGCTGCACCTGCTTCAGACTGCATTTCAGCAACTCTTACTTCTTTACCCCAGATATTTTTTTTGTGTTGTGAAGCCCATTCATCAACCCATTCACCCATTGTAGATGAAGGTGTGATAGGATAAATTGCCGATACTTCGCTAAGGGCATAAGCAACATGTGCCGCAGCGTAGTTACCGTCAACGGTAATTGTTTTTCCAGGCATAATAAAAATTCTCCTTATTCCTATACCATAACTAAAATAATAATCTTACTCTTATTATTTTAGTACAAACAGATTTTTTTTGACACAAGTATTGTGCATGTTTGTTTTTAATACAAAATTACTTTATATAAATAAGGTACAGTAAGTAATTAGGTAATCAGGTAAATATTTTGGCAAGTGTGAACGGTATAAAATCATATGTAAACTTTTTTGTGCAAAAGGCAGGAGCTTCTTTTGTCCAAAAGCCTTAGATTGTTTCTGTAGCGAGGCAAGATTTTTGCAAGCTTAAACCTGTCACTGATACATTTGAGTATTCCTCACTAAAAAGAATCAGTGTTCAGGATGTTAGGAATCTATTTCCGAAGGGGGAGATAGAGGCTGATTATATAATAAAAGAAATGAGAAAGATAAAAAGGGAGTTATTTTTTTCATCATTGAGCAGCATAAAGGATTTTAAGACGTGGTTGCACAGTGTTGATTTAAGCAAGATTTTAAAAGAAGCAGATTATGAAGAAATAACAGAGTTTATGAATCTGCACAAAGGGAAATATATAGATGTGTGGAAGGGGTATTCAAAGACTGACGACCTTGCGAACATACACAAGCTTGCATTGTTTGTAAGAAGCATAAAAAGAATAGACAAACTCAAGTTTTACAAAAATCTTCCGGAACATGAATGGGAGGTCTGTATTGAAGGGATTGTAAACAGACCAAAAGAAGTGATAAGACCTTTGATGAAATACAAGTTTGATTCAGGTAAGATTAACAACGGAATAAGTAAAGGAACAAAATCACCATCAATAAATGAATACATAAATAGGATAGAAAAATATCTTGACTCACAAAAGATAAAATATGATGTAAAAGCCTATCGTGGAGAAAAAAGCTATTGGGGATTCGGAACAATAAAATATGACAACAACAAAACTGTACAAGATGTAATAGAAGAAATTACGGAAGGAATAGAAGCGGGAAAATATTCTGTTAAAGAAATTGATGAGTTTATTGATAAATATTTATTACAAGCAAGAGTAACTCAACCCCGATTTTTATCAACAACAATAGAGCCAGAGGCAGGAGAAAGGTATGCCAAAAAGATACTCTGGTATCTGGATATACCGAAAGGAACAAAAGGCTCAATGATAGAATGCTACAATGTTGAACGTGCATCAGAAGCTGAATTGCTTTTGCAGCGTAATTCGAAAATGCTTATAAAAAATGCAAGATATAATAAAGAAAAACATCTCTGGGAGCTATGGGCAAAAGTAGTACAGCAAGGATTGAAAACGGCGGACTAAGTGGTAAAATGAGAAAAAGGAAAAGATAAAATGAAAATATCACCAATTACAAATGCACCCGACAGTTTATATAATTCTGTAAATCAAATTGCGATGAGGTTGTTCATAATCAGCATAAGAAAAAGCTTCTTTCAAAAATTCTCTTGCAAGAGAAAGTTTTCCTTCATCATTTGCATATAAAGTGGCAACAACATCACCCTGTGAAACAGGTTCTCCATAAATTTTATTCAAGTAAATACCCGCAGAGTAATCTATCGGATCAGTTTTTCTCTCTCTTCCGGCGCCGAGCAGTTTACAAGCATAAGCTGTTTTGTATGCATCTATGTTTGAAATAAAGCCATCTTTTTCTGCTATTATTCTCTCTGCATATGCGGGCTGCGGGAATAACCTGTAATTGTCCACGACAAGAGGATTTCCGCCTTGAGATTTAATAAGTTCTTTAAAACATTCCAATGCTGAACCTGTATCTATGGCTGTTTGAATTTTTGCATATGCATCTTCCTTTGAATATGCTTTTTGCAAAGAAACCAAAGTCAATGCAGCCATTTCATATGTTAATTCTTTTATATCCGGTGTCATATTACCCTTTAAAAATTCCACAGACTCAATAACCTCAATAGCATTACCAACAGCACGACCAAGAGGCTGTTCCATCGATGTAATCACTGCATGGAATTTTTTACCGAGTTTTTGTGCGATATCAACCATCCATTGAGCCAATTCACAAGCTTTTTCCGGTGTTTTTATAAATGCACCTGAGCCGTATTTTACATCTAATACTACATAATCTGCCCCTGAAGCAATTTTTTTCGACACAACAGAAGAAGCTATCAATGGAATAGAATCCACAGTAGCAGTAACGTCACGAAGAGCATAAAGCTTTCCATCTGCAGGAGTAAGGCGTTTTGTTTGAGCACCTATAGCCAAACCCACATCTTTGACCTTGTTAATAAGCTCTTCTACATCCAAGTCAGTTTTAAATCCGGGTATAGACTCAAGTTTGTCTATAGTTCCGCCTGTGTGACCTAGTCCTCTGCCCGACAATTTTGCAATCGGCACTCCGCAAGCCGCAAGAAGAGGAATCAAAATCAAAGTGATTTTGTCTCCCACACCGCCTGTTGAATGTTTATCCGCAACATGCGGACAATTCTCTCTCAATGGAGAAAGATCAATTACTTCGCCGGAATTTATTATTGCCTGTGTAAGATTTGCAGTTTCATCAAGGGTCATACCTTTAAAGTAAACAGCCATAAGCCAAGCAGAAACTTGATAATCTTCAGCTCTGCCGTTCATCAAAGAATCAACAATAAACTGAATCTCTTCTTTTGTATGCTCGTAACCTTTTTTCTTTTTATCAATTAAATCTACAAATCTCATTTTTTGTTTCGCTTTTTTATATTACTTTTTAGCAGGTTTAAATCCAGGCGAATTTAAGTAATTAATCACATCTTGAGAAAGATCTGTACCGCCTGTAAATATGACTCTGTAATCAAGAACAACATCAATTTTTTTGTTTGCCGCTACTGTTTTTGTTGCTTGCAAAATATTGCTTTCAACTTCTTCTGCTTTTTTCATTTTGAATTTAGTAAATTCATCATTTTTAGCTTTGAAATCTTTTTGAACCTGATCTTCAAAATTCTTTTTATTTATCGGAGATTCGATATTTTTGTACTGTTTTTCTTTGTCCATCAAATATTGCTGGAGTTCAAGATATTTTGTATCGATTTCTTTATATGCTTGTTTTGCATATTCATAGTTAGATTCAACTGTTTTGTAATTTACATAGCCAATTGTCTGGGCATTTGCAGAAAAATTCAAACCTCCCAAAATCATTGCTGCTACAGATAAAATACAAATATTTCTTAAATTTTTCATATTCTATAATCCCCTGTTTTCTATCCTGTATCAATTCAATAATATTATCAATAATTGTATGTAAAGACAAGTGAAAAAAAATCTCTTTGATTATATAATTATAATTACAATTGAAAATAAAATAAAAATCAGAATAAATATCTGAGATGAATATAAAATTATTTAAAATTATTTTTGTTATCTTAATTACTATTACGGCAATAACAGAGGGGCTGTATCTTTTTGCCTTGCCGTATTTATTGAACAAAGAACTTTCTTCCGGAAAAATAAACTCAACAGTACAACAAAAAACCGGCCTCAATCTGGCATTTAAAAATACAAATGTGAAAACATATCCGGATTTTTCAATCAGATTTAGTGCAAAAGACATAAGTATTACAGATAAAAACAAGAAAAAAATTTTTACCGCAGAAAATATAAACACAAAGATATGGCTCCCGTCTTTTGCCTTAAAAAAACTCACTTTAAAATCATTTAATGCAGACAATACAAAGATTGTAATTGTTAGACAAAAAGACAAAAAATTATATCTCGGAGATTATCAACTCAAAATAAGCCCAAATTTTTCTGATATAAATTCGGATTTAAACGGCATAAAGGTCAATAATGCAGACATTATACTGGATGACAGACTGATAAACAAAAAATTGAATGCAAAAATACATTCACTGGATTTTTATTACCAAAAGAGCCAAAAAATCGGGTTAGTTATAAATTCTGATATTTTTATAAATGACCAAAAGAAAACGGAAATTTATACAAAGTTTTCATCAAAACTTCCTGTTGAAAAAGGATTAAAAGGAAAGTCCGGTCTTTTGGAAGGACATATTAAAAACCTCGACCTGTCTGATTTTTCAAATTATATAGGATATTTCCTAAAACAAGATATTGTTTCATCAACCGGAGTTGTTAATGCGGAATTTAAAAAAATAAATGATTTAGAAATCAATGCATCATTAAAAAACTTTTATATAAAAATGAAAAATCCGCTGGACAATATAATGTCAAAAGAAGAAATAAAACTTTTTTCATCAGTCGGTTTTGAAACAAAAAAACTGCTTATAAACAAAATGGATGTAAAATCCGATGACTGGCATATCAAAATAAACGGATTTGTAAAGAATTACACTGCCTCAAATCTTAAAAATGTAAAACCCGATTTGAATATAGAAATTGCGGATTCAAACATAAATTCTCTTTACTGGCTTGTTCCGTCCATAAAAGATGACCCGCAAAATGTAATGCAAAAGTTTAAAAAATATGGTGCATGGGGAAAAGCAAACGGCAAAATACAAATTAAAGGCAGTGCAAGTCTTCCTGAAATATATGGTGACTTAACCGCAAATGACGTATATATAGTCAAAGACAATCCGCTGGTGCCGCATTGTAAAATTTTTGCAAAGTTCTTAAAAGACAATGTCAAAATTAATACAAGAGTCTTTGCAGGTTATGGTGAATATGTAGACATTGACGGAATTGCACAGATAAAAATTTACGGGAAAGGCGATTTTAAAGTAAAATCCTCAAAAAATGTTGACTTGTCCACGGCAGAATATATGCTTGTACCTATTCATGAGGTTGTTGGGTTTGATCTCGGACCTGTTCCTTATATGAAAATAAAAGGCAAAGGAGATATAGAAATAAGGACAAAAGGTACGGTAAAAGACGGAGAAGTATATGGACAGTTTAATTTTAGAAACACCACAGCCGCTCTTGACGGTCTTAATACAGTTTTGCACAATGCAAACGGAGCACTTGTTTTTAACGGAAAAGACATGCATTTTTATACAACTAGTGCACAAATAAAAAACAGAAATCTGAAAGTGGACGGAAATGCTAATCTTGAAGGCAATATAGATTTTGACATAACATCACCCTCAATGGATTTTGAAGAACTGTTAAAAATCCTGAACACAAGTACTATATTGAAATCCAGAAAAATTTTGGCAGAGCCTGTTGAAAAAATAACAGGAAACACAAAAGTTGATATTAAAATAAAAGGTATTGTAAAAGACTTTTCTCAAATTGCAGACAATCCGACACTTTCAATAACCGGCAAGTTAATATTTTCTCAAGCAGCCGGAAAATTAAAAATCACGCCTCAAACATTGGACAAAATGAATGGTTTTATAGATTTTGATGACGGCGGATGGAAAGCGGACTTTAAAGGCAATATAGGCTCATCCCCATTGTCTGTTAAAGGATACGCAAACACTGACAAAATTGATATAAAAATTTATGCAAACAAACTAAAAACCGACGAAGTAATTGCTTCCGCAGCTAAAGACGAAAGGTTCAAAAATCTTGAAAAATTCCCGAAAACAAATTCTTTCCTCTCTTTTAGCGGTGAATACAAATCTCTTTCCGGAATAAAAGAAGGTAAAATAAACTTAAACGATATAACAGCAAACGGAAGATTTTTTCCTATTCAAAATAAAAATCAAAACTCACAGTTAAACATCACTAACGGAGAATTTTCATTATCACACGGAAAGTTTATTTTAAAAAATTTCAATGCAAAAGTTTTTGATTCACTTATAAAAGCAGATATTACTGCTGAAAAATTATTTTCACAAAAACCGATTTTTTCCGGCAGAATTAAAACCGACAATTTTAATATTTCTGCCTTTAACACATTAAAAAAAGCTGATTTCATGCCTGCCGAAATCAAAAAACTCCTTTTGGCCTATGAAAATTATGAGGGAATCGCAAATGTAAACATAAGATGCAGAAATAACAACTTTGACGGTTATATAGACCTAAAAGATATTAATTTTAATCATAGTTATTTCAAAACACCAATAGCTCTCAGCAGCGGAAAAATTCTTTTAAAAGATTCCAAATTATCAATGAAATCAATGATAGCACAGGTTGACAATACACCGGTATTTTTGAATTTTTCAGTTTGGGATTTAGACAAAACCATGCACTTTAACGGTTATATAACAACAAAAATTACCGAATATTTCGTAAATAAATATATAAACAGCTATCTTGACTATCCGATAAAGCCAAAAGGTGATATAACCCTTATAACAAATATAAGCGGAGATTTAAATTCATTTAGAATTGTACCTAAAATAAAACTGGCAAAAGAAGCTGATATTTATTATAAAGGTGCAAATCTGGGTGATGAAGCAAATGAAAGAGAAATCAATGCGGATATTACTGTAAAACAGAACACTTATTATATAAAAAAAGCAGATTATATAAGGTATATGGTCTCACAAAACAACAAAGAATATCCCTTGTTGATACTACATCTCAATGGAATACTAAATCAGAATTTTAAAGATAAAAAGCAAGTATATATAAAAAATTTAAATGTTGAAACAGTTAACAACGCAAATGCAAAAATATTCAATGTTATATTCAAAAAATCAGTATTGAAAAACGGTATGTTTAACTGCCGCTTAAACATAAAAGGAAAGCCTGAAAACCCATTTATTAAAGGCTATTTATCAATGGAAAATATAGACATGCCTTTATTTGATACAACACTAAAAAACATATCAATAAAGTTTAAGGATAAATCAATTAAAATTGACACAGACGGAATTGTTTACAATTCTGATTTTTCAATTAATACAGAAATACAAAATAAACTAAAACCGCCATATATAATTGATAATATCAATATAAAATCTCAGAAGTTAAACCTAGATACATTTATTGACTCACTGACAAGCATTCCGACACCTGATACTGTTACAAAGATGACAGGTTCTGCAAAAACATCACTGCCGTTGAATATTTCGGACATCCAAATCAGAAAAGGTAAAATGGAAGTAAAAGATATCATTATTAGAGGACTGCCAGCAAAAAACTATACTTCCGAATTTAACTTGGATAAAAACCTGGTGCTTGATATAGACAAACTCTGGTTTGATGTGACAACCGGAAAAATGACAGGTACGGCAAACTACAATTTTAAAAACGGGAAAATAAAAGCAAACATATCAGCACTTAATGTCGATTCAAACGAAGTAGCATCAAAACTGTTCGAGTTTAAAAATCAGATATTTGGACAGGCTAACGGAAACATAGTATTTTCTACAACAGGAAATACGGAAGAAGAACGTCTCAAAAACATGTTTGGTTATGTTTATTTTGAGATAGCAAACGGTAAAATGCCAAAACTTGGTTCAGTTGAATACCTTTTGAAAGCAGGTAATTTTATAAAAAGTGGTCTTACCGGTGCAAGCATAAGTAATTTTATAGACCTTATCACGCCTATAAAAACAGGCTCTTTTGATTCAATCAAAGGTAATTTCTCGATGAAAAACGGTGTAGCACAAAATATAGAAGTCTATTCAAAAGGTGAAAACTTAAATATTTATATAAACGGAGAATTTGACATACTTCAGCAGTATGCAAATTTAAGAGTATACGGACGACTTACCAAAAATGCTACAAACATTCTAGGCAAAGTAGGAAATCTGTCTTTTAATTCACTATTAAATGCAATACCGGGTTTTAAACTCAATAAAAATGATGAAGCCTCCTTGCTCAAAGACCTTAATAAAATACCGGGCGTAGAATTGAGCGACCAACAATATAGAATTTTTACAGTAAAAGTTGACGGAAACATAAACGAAGAAAAGAAATTTGTTAAAAACTTCCGCTGGATAGAATAAAACTGCTTTCGTCTGAAAACAAATCCAAATATTTGGCTAAAAAATTAAATTGAAGGTTTTAAAGCACCGTCAAGTTGAAAATTCTTAGCTTTTTTAAAGAGTTTTTTATTGTAACTCAAAGACATATCCAAGTAATAATAAGGTTCTTCCAACAATGCAGGAGCACAAACATGGATTATACCTTTGCTGTCTTTTATAGTTGCCTCTTTGTGATAATGACCGCCAAAAACTGCCAAAATATTGTCATGTCTTGCAATAAGTGCTCTAAAATCGTTTTTTTCCAATATCTCATAACTTGAATTTTCATAAGGTGTCATATAAGGCACATGCTGAAAGATTACAGCTTTTTTATTTTTGTTTTTATCAAGGACTTCATCCATCCATTTTAAAGTACTTTGACTAAAAACGCCGTGTGAACTTGGCATCCCGGAAGAAACATTGTCGACGACAATAAAAATAACATCCGATGTAGGATAAAAGTAATAAGAAGCTTCGGCCTTTTTTTGTTTTTTATTGTATTTAGCAACAGTGTTTAAGTAAACCTTTTTTTCTATACCCGAAATCTTGTGGGCATCACGATTTCCCAATACCAGATAATACGGAGTTTCCATTTTTTTCAATGAACGCAAAAATCCGACAAGATTCCTTTCTTTGGACTTTTCAATATTGTCACCGAGAAAAATCACAAAATCATAATTATTTTCGTTAACTCTTTCAACAAAACCGTTTAAAATAACAGGTGTCTTATTGGTTCCATCAGCAGAATAATGCACATCAGAAGCCACTGCAAAATTTATCGTTTTGGAAAAAGCAGGAACGCCCGGCACAGTTAACAACAAAGACCAAAACAAAATTAAAAAGATATATCCGTATTTTTTCATAAACTCACACCTCAACTTTTTTGATACAGTATATCAAAACAAAAAATTAAAAACAAAACAGTTATTTTGACTTTTCTTGTAAATGTTCATTTACATCTTTTTTTGTCTTTGTTCCTGCTTCATAACCGCAAATTAAGAAAATCAAAGGAAGAGCTTTTGAAATAAATCCTTTAATTGAATTTCCTATAGGAGTAAGAGCTGCAACAGTTAAAAGATCATCAACGTGTATACCAAAATCTTTAATGCTAAGTTTTCTGTCATCGTTTTCTTTAAAAATAGCTTTATTTACCTTAGAAGCAATAAAATTGCCACCCGTTACTCCGGCAGCAACTCCTGCAATTGCAGCACCTGCACTGTACAAAATTTCTTTTGTCTTTGAAAAGTTTCTTTTTTCAATTTGATTTGCCGCAATGCCTACAATACTGATTGGGGTGACTATGTTACCCAAAAATTGGTGCACAGCCTCTTTTAGCTTAGGCTTTCTGTTTTCTTTTACATCGGCAGCGAGACCGCCGAACAATCCTCCGATTACGGCAGATGTGGCAAGCCCCATAACTTTAAACATATTTTTAAAATCAACATTAAACATGTCTTTTATTTTAAAGTCACCTTTTCTTGCTGATTTTGCAACAACCAGCAAATATGCAAGCGTAGTAAGAGCACTTCCGGCAAGTGCAGATCTTTTTACACGCCCGTCCCGGTCTTTTTTTACAAGTCCTTTAAGAGGATTTTCTTTATATTTAATCATCCCTGCATTTCTTACATCATGCGAAGACGAATAATGTACAGAATTTATTAAACTGGTCATAATAATTCACTATTAAAATTTATGTATTTTATATTATTCTCATCCAATATGTCATGGCTGACATATACATGAATGCATCTAAAAAAATTTTTTGCTACATACTGATGAACAATTTTTATTATATTACAAACAGGCAAACTTTGTTGAATCTTTGTATTCAGCAAGTAGTATTTTATCATGGGGAATACAATGAGATTGGACAAATTTTTAAAAGTATCAAGATTGATAAAAAGACGGACAGTCGCAAATGAAGTGTCCGATCAGGGACGTGTTTTTGTAAACAATCAACCGGCAAAACCTTCAAAACAAATAAAAGAAAACGATATTATAAGAATTGAACATTACAACAAATCCATATCGGTGAAAGTACTAAAAATACCGACAGGGAACATATCCGTTCAGGAAGCTCCTTCATTGTATGAAGAAATATAGACAAATTAATTATTGCATTTTGTGTTTATAATTCCTAAAATATATTTTATAGAATTAGCAGAATCAGGAGTGTATATGAAAAAATATATTGCATTATTTTTTATGTTCAGTTTATTTGCTTTAGGAAGCTTTTCTCAGGCACAGGCAGACACAAGAACAATGAAAGCCGACGTTGAAGCAATAAGAATTCCGGCAGGAACTACTATGAAACTCGAACTTTTGGAACCTATTTCCACTCAAACTGCAAATGTCGGAGATGAATTTTCAGCAATGCTGAAAGAAGACAAGCTTGTGAACGGAAGAATAGCACTGCCGGCAGGTTCTGTTTTTAGAGGAACATTTGAAAAAATCACACCGGCAAAAAGACTTTCCAAAAGTGCAGTGATATACCTCCGATTTGACCATGTAGTTACTCCGACAGGAAGACAAATACCGGTAAATGCAGGCATGTACGACTATCCTGAAATCACTCTGGACGGCGGTATTTACCAAAACGGAAATTATGGTTATGCTATCAAACAAAACTGGGAAAACGCAAAAAAAATCGTAAGTACCACAATAAACTGGGGTAAAGGCACCGGTGAAAATATGCAGTATGTTTGTGTACCTATTGGTGCAGCAGGCGGAGTCATAGGCGGAGCATTTTATTATGTTGTTGACGACATAGTTGATTTGTTCAAAAAAGGTAACGATGTTACACTGGAACCAGGTAAACAGTTTAACGTTATGCTGACACAGCCTTTAGATATCCCTCTTCATTAAAAATGTTTAATTACTTGAAACTAATAAAATTAATATTTGACACTCAAAAACAAGAAGAAATTGCAGAAATTCTTATAGAATCCGGCAAGCAGCTTTCTGTTGCGGAATCTTGTACAGGAGGCTTGGTAAGTTCATTGATTACAGATATTTCCGGCAGTTCATCGTTTATTAAATGCAATTTTGTAACATATGCAAATGAAGCAAAAAACCGTCATTTGGGTGTGAGCGAAGAAACTTTAAAAAATTTTGGAGCAGTGAGTGAACAAACCGCAAATGAAATGGTGCGAGGATTGTTAAAAAACACAGGTTCAGATTATGCTCTTGCAACAACAGGAATTGCCGGTCCGACAGGAGGTACACCTCAAAAACCGGTAGGGCTGGTTTATATAGGAATAGGTTCAAAAAATTCCGTTCAAATTCACAAATACAATGTGAATGCAAAATACCCCAGAGTACTTATAAAATATATGTTCGCAAAACACGCATTGGCTTTGTTGTCAGATTTTATAAAAGAATCAGAAAACATTAAATCTTAGTATACAAAGATTCAGAAATATTTATAAATGTTCTGACAAGATTTTTGTCCCACTGTATTCCTGCACCGACACGAAGAATTTCACACGCTTTTTCATTTGACATACCTTTACGGTAAGGTCTGTCGGAAATCAATGCATGATAAGCATCCGCAACTGAAACGATTCTGGCAGCAAGAGGTATTTCTTCTCCTTTAAGTTTTTCCGGATATCCGGAACCGTCCCAATGTTCGTGATGATATTTCACTATAGGAATAAGGTCATGCAAAGATTCGTTCGGCATCAAAACTTTTTCGGCACCGATAGTAGGATGCTGTTTCATGATTTCCCACTCCTCATCCGTAAGTTTTGAAGGCTTTTTCAATACTGATTCAGGAATACCTATTTTCCCGATATCGTGCAGCAATGCACCAAGTTTAATTCTTTCAACATCTTTTTCAGGAAGATTCAGTGCTCTGGCAAGTGCTTCGGAATACCTGGACACGGCTGAAGAATGACCTTTTGTATATTCATCTTTTGCATCAATTGCACCGGCCAAAGAGGTGACAACTTCTATAAGATGTCCCTGATTTATTATTTCTTCCGAGTGGAATTTGTTTACAAGCTCTTCATCAAAACTTATACCGATAGAAGCATGTCTTTTTGCGATAACAGATGCAAAAGAACTGAGAGCTGTGTCATCCCAAAAATCAAAATCATCAGAGCACACAATCGTAGACATACCGTTTTTGTAGCCTTTGCTTTTTGAGATATACATAGCCTGTTCCGCCAAAATCAAAAGTTTTTCCAAATCCTGAGTAGAATTAGGATATGTTGCTATACCAACTGAAACTTTTACCGGTCCGACATCATCCACAAGGCAGCAAGAAAGAGAGTATGTCAAATATTCTGCAAGATATTTTGCTTCCGATGATGTTGTCTCAGGAAGAATAATAGCAATTTCATCACCGCCATACCTTGCAGCGGAATCATTAGATCTGATGCCCTGCCTAATCTTATCAGCCACAATTTTTATAATCTCATCACCTTTTGCGGCACCATAATCTTTATTAATTTGAGAAATGTTATTTATATCAAAAATAACAATAGAGGTCTGAGTTTGAGTTCTTTTTGATTTATCAATTTCTGATGCCAGCATTTCTTGAAATTTTCTGTGATTGTAAAGGTTTGTAAGAGCATCAGTGTCGGTATTCATTAAGACTTTTGTTGACAAATCTTTGTTCTGAATGAAAAGTGCAAGATAACTTGCCATCAATTTGTATATATCTGTTGCAGCTTCATAATTGTTGTCTCCGACAAGCATTACACCTATACATTCATTTATTGTACACAGCGGGAAAATAGCAACAGCAGAATCATTCAGATAATGAACATTTAAAAAATTGCTGCTGTCAACAAACATAGGCTTTTTAGAAACAAAGGCTTGTTCTACAGGATTGTCGGAATCATTAATCAATACCCTGCTTGTAAAAGTAGAACCTATTTTGTCAATGATTTTCAAATTTATACATTTTGATTGGCCGCAATAGAGACCAAATGCAGAGAAAGAAGAATTCAATTTGTTAGTAAAAATATTGTGCAATGAATAAAATAGCTCAGTTTGCGATTCTTTGCCTGATATTACATCATTTATAAATCTTATTACTTCTTGGTAATCTATACTGTCAGAAGAACGAAATGATTTATTGTATCCCGCATACATTTTATTTGCAGTAGTTCTGCTGTTTATAGTATTTATTCTTGAAATCAATCCGCCCGGAATAATAGGATTTGAATATTTTTTTAAGACGCCGTCAATACCGGTGTCTTTTTTATTTTCCGTATTTCTATCAGCATTATTAAAATGATTGAACTTCAAATTGCACCTTCCTGATATGGATAGAAAAAGCCCTAATCCGAAAAAATTGCCAATTTTTATTTTCAAAATTAACAAATTTTACAATTTTAAGTATTGTAACAGGACAATATTGTCTTTGTAAAGATACTAAATAATGAGATTTTTTCATATTTTTTCAATAGTTAAAACCACAAAATTTTATTAAATCCAAATTTTGCAAACATAAAATAGCACTTTACAAAACAAAATCTTTATAAAATTTTTATATCCTTAAAATATTTTTTTGATAAAATAAGCTTTGAGGTTAACTATGCAAATAGAATTTTTATATTCAAAAATACACAGAGCAACAGTAACCGACGCCAATCTGGAATACGTAGGTTCTATTACCATTGATGAAGCATTGATGGAAGCGGCAAATCTTTTGGAAGGAATGAAAGTAGATATTCTGGATGTCAACAACGGTGAACGTTTTCAAACATATGTCATAAAAGGGAAAAGAGGAAACGGTGACATTTGTTTAAACGGAGCCGCCGCCCGTAAAGTTGCAATTGGCGACAAAGTTATCATTGTTTCTTACGCTATGATGACTTTAGAAGAAAAATCCCATTTCACTCCGGCCATAGTTATGGTAGATGAAAAAAATAAAATTGTTAAAAAATTATAACAAACCGACAAAATTTTAGCTTGTTCGGTTTTTATTTTTTTCAAATAATGCTAAAATTCTAAAAACAGGAATTGAGAAATTGCAAAACTCCATAAATAAAGAATTTATAACAAAAGAGTACACCAACCCGTTTCTTGTAAATAACAAAAGCGGAAACCAGGTTCTTCTTCGATTTGTTGAAAAAAGACTCAATAAGATTTTCTTTGATGAAGTAAATTCATCTGATTCAATATTTAAAAAAGTAAGTAATAATGCCATTCGTAAGATGGCTTTGTTTTTATCAGGACAAATAAAAAGAGCATGCTCAATCGGCATTGCAGGAGAAACAGCAAGCGGAAAATCCACAATAGCTTACGATATAATTGAAACAATTCAATCATTTGCCGATGAATACCGCATCAAAAATGTTATTACAAGATTAAACACAGACGATTATTATTATGACCGTTCTGAAATGGTTAAAAAAGCAGGCAGTTTTGCTGAATTTGCAAAACATTATGATCTCGATGTTCCCGAAGCACTTGAGTTGGAACTTATGAAAAAGCATATAAAACAACTGCTATTTGGTGATACTGTTTATCTTCCGAAATATGATATGTCAGGAACTGCAATAAGACATGACAATGTTACAAAAGCAGTACCATCAAAAATTATAATTTCAGAAGGATTGTTTACATTAACCGAAAAAGTCGTAGACGCATTTGATTTTAAAATATACGTTGATGTGTCAAGAGAAGTTCAAAAATCACGTTTCTACAAACGTGCTAAAGACAGAAATCTCGGCGACTCGGCCGACGAAGTTTACAACAATGCATATTCAAAAGCAAAAATTCATATTCATCCGACAGCAACAAAAGCCGACATCATTCTTTCCGGAGAGGCCGACAGAAGTGCATATAAAAAATTTATAAACAAAATATTAGACCTTGTTGAAGATATCTATTCAGATTCACAAACAGACAGCAGTATCTTGTTACCCCGCTAGGAGTTTGTTTATGAAATTGTGTTTGTTTCAAGGTACATTCAATCCTATTCACAATGCACATCTTATGATATGTGAGTACGCAAAAAAGAATTTTGATTTTGACAAAATTCTTTTAATACCTGCCGCCAAGCCGCCTCACAAAGACTTTGACGAATCTATGTCGCAGCACAGACTCAACATGGCGGAAATAGCGGCAAAAGAAATAGATTATATAGAAGTAAGCGATATTGAATACCGGCGGGATGAATTGTCCTACACTGTACCGACCGTTGAAGAAATTTATGAAAAATATCCGGTTGAAGGGATGATAAATTTTATCATTGGCACCGATGCTTTTAAAAATATCGAAAGCTGGTATGAATCAGATAAACTAAAAAAAATGGTAGATTTTGTTCTTTTTGTCAGGGAAGATGAACAGAGCCTCAAAGCAGATGAAACATATTTGCAAAAACTTAAAGAAAAAGGCTATAATTACAGAATGATGAAAATGCCTTTTTGTGACATATCATCAACTCAGATAAGAAAAAATATTCATAACAGCGTGCCGATAAAAGCACTTGTTCCGCAGGGAGTGGAAAATTACATTGACAAATACGGTTTATACAAAAACTAGCATAGAAGAAATACAAAACTGGCTGAAAGAAAATTTATACGAAGAAAGATACATTCATTCTCTCGGCGTAATGGATGCATCTGTTGAACTGGCAAAAATGTACAATTTGGATATTGAAAAAGCAAGAATTACAGGCTTACTGCACGATGCGGCAAAATGTTTTTCAAACGAAAAACTTCTGGAAATTATACATGCACACATCCCCGAAGTACACGACTGCGAATTATTAAATTATAAAACACTGCACGCTCCGGTAAGTGCTTATCTGGCAAAAGAAAAGTTCGGCATACAAGACAAAGAAATTTTGGATGCAATAAGATGGCACACGCTTGGCAGATGCAATATGTCAGATTTTGAAAAGATAATTTTTCTTGCCGACAAAATTGAAGCAAAGACAAGAGACAAAGAATTTCGACATCAATGCTTGGAATTATTAAAAGAAGAAAACGGACTCAATAAGGCACTTTTCAAGTGTTTTGAAGCAACAATAAAAAGTCTTGTAGACAGAAGATTGGCTATCTGCCATATTACAATAGATGTTTACAACGAACTTTTGGACGAAATCAGCAAATAATAAAGGAAAAGATATATGATAATTCCAAGTATAGATTTAATGAACGGAAAAGCCGTCCAGCTCAGACAGGGAATGGAAAAAGTCCTTGAAAGAGAAGACGTTCTTGAACTGGCAAAATATTACGGAAGATTCGGAGAACTTGCAGTTATAGATATTGACGCAGCGGTCGGAAACGGCAACAATGAGTCTTTAATAAAACAAATCTGCAAAGTAGCATCCTGCCGTGTCGGAGGAGGTATAAGAGATATTGAAAAAGCAAAGCGTATGCTTGCTAACGGTGCAAAAAAAATCATAATAGGCACCGCAGCCGATGAGGAATTTCTATCAAAATTACCCAAAGACCGAGTTCTTGTTGCGATAGATGCAAAAGACGGAAAAATTGCTACACATGGCTGGACAAAATTCAATAACAGTACTCCTATGGAGTTTGTCAAACGGTTTAACAACTATTGCAGCGGATTTTTGTATACTATTGTTGAAAAAGAAGGAATGATGGAAGGTACAGACCTCGAAGCCATCAAAGAAATCCGAAATGCAACTACAAAAGAACTGGTAGCAGCGGGAGGAATCAGTTCTGTAGAAGAAATAGTCAAACTTCAAAAAATGAATATTTCAACACAGCTCGGAATGTGCATTTATACAAATCAAGTTGCACTTGAAGATGCTTTTTGCAAGTGTTTGGATTTTGAAAAAAGGTTCGGCTATTTACCCACAGTAGTACAGGATTTTGACACAAAACAAGTTCTTATGCTTGCATACTCAACACCTGAGTCTGTTATGCAAACATTAAAAAACGGCGTCGGTACTTATTTCAGCAGAAGCAGAAAACAAATCTGGGTCAAAGGAGAAACATCAGGAAATACCCAAGAGCTTGTTACCGCACGTTTTGACTGTGACATGGACGCACTTTTGTATATTGTAAAACAGACCGGAAACGCCTGCCATCTCGGCAGATATTCTTGTTTTGGCGACAAAGAATTTACCATAAATGAACTGTATAAACTGCTTTTAGACAGAAAAGCACTGCTTCCGGACAACTCGTTTACAACAAAACTTTTTAAAGATGAATTTTATCTTAAAAGAAAAATTATGGAAGAAGCTTTTGAATCCGTAAATTTTGAAAAAGGTGACGGACTGGAATGGGAAGCAGCCGATTTAACATATTTTATGCTGACATTTATGGCTATGCACAACATTACACCTCAGAATATACTAAACAACCTCGCAAGCAGAACAAAGTAAATTGCAGCTTAAATGGAAATTGTGTAAATCCAGTTCTGTTGTGTGAAAAATTAGCAATCTAGAGTTGATGCCAGAAAAGCAGTCAAAAAAAAGACCCGGATTGGGTCTGAAATTTAAATAAGAAGAGAGAGCTTTCATATATATAAAGTCTCTCTTCTCTCAAAAATTGACATATTAAATTATCTAATTTAATAATTCGTAAACTACTCTTTATTCTTGCTTGCCAAAAAGCTCAAAAGAAGCATTATTGCAGAAACAAGAACAGCATACATAAAGAATTTTAGTGAAGCACCCACTATAAAACTTGCCACTGCACCGGAAAGTGTAGCAATCAATGTCAATATCAAGACGGTCTGATTCTGTGTAAAACCTCTGTGCAAAAGCTTGTGGTGCAAGTGTTCTGCATCAGGAGTAAAAGGAGAAACACCTTTTGCAATTCTTCGTAAAGAAGAAAATGTAATATCTATAATCGGAACAGAAAGAATAAAAAACGGTACAAACATTGTCAAAGCTGCTGATTTCATAACACCGGTAATTGAAAGAGTAGCTAGCAAAAAACCTGCAAACAAAGCACCTGAATCACCCATAAAAATCTTTGCAGGATGGAAGTTGTACGTCAAAAATGCCAACATTGAACCGGCAAGAATAAATGCAATCAATGCACTTATTGCATTTGTCGGAGTCATTGCAACAGCAGTCAACCCTAACGTAACAGAGCTTATTGTTACAATAGAACCGGCAAGACCGTCAACACCGTCAATAAAATTCAAAGCATTACTGATACCTACAATCCACAGTACAGTAACAATATAAGATAAGACAACACCCAAGTGTATAGGATTGCCGAAAGGGTTGTAAATTGTATCAACACTTATACCGAGCAAAAATACTATTGAAGCTACCGCAATTTGAATCATCAGCTTAAATTTTGCACCAAGACCATAAATATCATCAATCAGGCCAAGTAAAAACATAAGAGAACTTCCGAGCAATATTCCTGAAAGCAGTTTCCCGTAAGGATAATAGCTCAAAACAACAAGAAGAAGAAACGTCAGCATTGCACTTGACCATATAGCAATCCCTCCCAGTCTTGCTATAGGCTCATGATGTATTTTTCTTGCATTTGGCTTATCCACAAGGTTGTTTTTCTTTGCAAAGTAAATCACAAACGGCATAATGAAAAATCCGAGAAGATAAGACATTATTGCACCCAAAATGTGAGCATCAGACAATTTTAATGATATCATCAGGCATTCATCCCTTCATAGAGCGGATATTTCTTACACAATTTTAATGAACGCTCTTTAAGATTTTTAAGGGCAATCTCATTATCGGAAGCAATAACGGCACCTGCAATTATTTTTGCAACTTCAACCATATCCTCTTCTTTAAACCCCCGAGTAGTGACAGCCGCAGCACCGAGTCTGACACCGCTTGTTACAAAGGGGCTTTGAGGGTCATTCGGCACCGTATTTTTATTGGCGGTTATTCCCACTTTTTCCAAAACATTGGCAATATCTTTTCCTGTTTTGTTAAACTTTCTTAAATCGAGTGTCATAAGATGGTTTTCCGTACATCCTCCGACAATATCCATACCCTCGTCCATCAAACCGTTTGCCAGAGCTTTAGCATTTCTTACAATTTGAGCCGCATATTCTTTGAATGATGGTTCCAGTGCTTCTTTTAATGCAACTGCTTTACCGGCAATAATATGTTCCAACGGTCCGCCTTGCATGCCGGGAAAGACAGCTTTGTCTATACCCGCTGCATGTTCCTCATCACACATAATTATACCGCCTCTCGGGCCTCTCAAAGTTTTGTGTGTAGTTGTTGTGACAAAATGAGCATAACCGGCCGGAGACGGATGAACACCACCTGCTACGAGAGCAGCAATATGAGCAATATCAGCCATAAGGTATGCTCCGACAGAATCAGCAATCTCTCTGAAACGTTTAAAATCAATGATTTTAGAATAATTGCTTGCACCTGCAATAATCATTTTAGGTTTATGTTCTTTGGCAAGCCTTTCAACTTCATCATAGTCTATGCAGCCGTTTTCATCTACTCCATAGCTTACAATATTATAATTTATACCGGAAAAATTAACAGGCGAACCGTGAGACAAGTGGCCGCCGTTTGACAAGTCCATCCCGAGTACTGTATCACCCATTTTTAATGCATACATAAATACTGCCATATTTGCCTGAGCACCGCTGTGCGGCTGGACATTAGCATGATCCATTTTAAACAATTCACAAGCTCTTTTTTGTGCAAGTTCTTCAATCACATCTACGTTTTCACAGCCGTTATAAAATCTTTTATGCGGTTTGCCTTCAGCATATTTGTTAGTCAAAACAGAACCGCAAGCAGCCATCACGGCAGGTGAAGTAAAATTCTCACTTGCAATAAGCTCTATTGTGTTTCTTTGTCTTTCAAGTTCTTTTTCTATTGCTTCAGCAACCTGAGGATCTTCTTTTCTTATATAATCCAATTCCATCACAAAATCTCCCTAAATCTCCTTTATAAAACATATTTTACAACACGAAAAAAAGCATGTGAAATATGTAACACAAATGTTCAATAACCCATAAAAATGATAAAATATTTAAGGAGGGAAAATGCTTGTACAAGGGTCTGCTCAAAGCGGCAGAACAAAATTTTTGACCGATATGTATATCTCACTGCTTGAAAAAGGTATAAATGCAGGAGAGATACTGGTTCTTGTACAAAATTCTTACAAAAAAGATTTATTTTTAAATGAAATAAAAAGCAATATTAAAATAAACCACTTTGAAAACCCTCAGATATATACATTCTACGGACTTTGTTACAACACAATAAAAAACTGCTGGCCGTTGATAGAAAATATTCTGGATGACAACAACACTACAATTTCTCCGAATCTCACAGGACTTGAAATATCACAGTTTTTCTTTCGCCAGGCAATAAAAGATGCGGGATTTAAAGATTACAATTCAAAAATAAATTTGATACATCAGCTTTTTAGACGCTATTCATTAATAGTTAACAACAATCTTTCAGAAAAAGATGTGTCAATGCGTTCAAATATTTTAAAAGAAGTTTTTGACGAAGATGCCAAGACGGCGATAAATATCTTTAAGAAAAAAACAGTCGAATACAGGGCTTTTGACTATATCAGACAAGTCAGTATATTTAATTATATTTATCAAAATACGGATTACTTCAAAGATATAAAATATCTTATTGTGGACGATGCAGACGAAATAACAACAGCCGAATTTGATTTTATAAAATACATAAAAAACAGGGCCAAAAATGTTATTGTCGGATATGACAGATACGGCTCATCACGTTTAGGTTTTTTAAACACAGATATAAAAGCGACAAAAAACATTGAAGAACTTTTAAAAAATGAAGAAAAAAAAGAGTTTGATGAAATAAAAACAATCATTTTGCCCAAAGACACATTCTCTTATACAAGACGTATAGAAATGATAGACAAAGCTTTTGAGAAAATCTCGGAGTTGGTCGAATCAGGTGTAAATCCATCTGACATTGTGCTGATTACACCTATAATTGATTCCGCTTTAAAATTTGAAGTAAGTGAAAAACTTTCACCAAAAGAAATAAATTGTTGTTTCTTAAGCGGAAGTGAAAAGCTCTGTGAAAACAAGACAGTAAAAAACACTCTGACATTGCTGAAACTGTCACTTGATGAAAATATTGAAATTTATACAATCAGACATGTTTTAAACGAAATGCTTGGTATTCCTTTAAAAAACTGCATTGAAATAATTGAAAAATATAAATCCGAAAATAATTTTTTATACATTGATTTAAAAAACGAATTTTACAATAAGCAGTTGAAAAATCTTGTTGAGACAATGAAACTGCTAAAAAATCCCGAATTATTGTTGAGTGAAAAAATATATCTAATATACGAAAAAATCATACTAAGCAGAAAAGAGAACATTAAAGACCTGGAAAAAGTTAATTTTTTCTGCAAACAAATTGATGATTTTGAAACGGTGTTTGAAAAATTCAAATATGACACAATATTTCAAAAAAACATATTAACACAGATAGAAAATTCCATAATTTCAGAAAACCCTTCACTTGCACCTGATATACCGGAAGACTCCGTTATTATTTCAACAGCACAAAAAATTATTGATTTTTCAATAAAAAGCAAATACCAAATATTCCTTGATATAAGCTCTCAAGAATGGATAAAAGATGATTTCGGCACATTATACAATGCTTGGGTTTTTCAAAAATCCTGGAACAAAAAAGAATTTACATATGAAGACAACATCAAACTTTCCGAATTAAAAACAAAAAAAATGCTTCGAAAACTTTCCATACTGGCAGAAGAATCTTTCGCCTATTCCAGCCTTTTTGATTCAAGAGGGAATGAAAACTTCGGAGGTATTGAAAAACATTTTATTAAATCCAAAGCACAGGAAAAATCTCAAAAATTCGATTTTCAATTTGTACCGAGAGACGACCAAAAACCGATTCTGGAATACAAGTCAGGGCAAATGGGAATTTCCGCCGTACCAGGTGCAGGAAAAACAACAGTACTCCTTGCATTTATAATAAAACTTCTTGAAAAAGAGGTTGATAGTGAAAAAATTTACGTATTAACATACATGGATTCGGCTGCAAGAAATTTTAAACAGAGAATAAAACAGGCGTGTCCGAACCTTGAAAAACTGCCCAACATATCAACAATTCACGGACTGGCATTGAGAATACTAAAAGAAAACTCAAACTTTGTACAAGTAGGACTTGATGAAAATTTTGAGGTTTGTGATGACGTGCAAAGGCAAAAAATAATACGTGAAATAATCTCAAAAATGCAATTGAATCAAGACGATTTTGACAAATATCAAAATGCGGTTTCTTATTTGAAACTTGCCGATTGTGAAAAAATAGCTTTTTCAAAAGATTTTGAAATAAGAAAATTCCTGAAATTTTACAATATTTATAACACATACCTCAAAAGTAAAAATATAATAGACTATGATGACATGCTTTTGTACTGTGTAAAACTTCTTGAAAAAAATCCCCAAACCGCAGAATACTACCAGAATATGTGTGAATACATTATTGAAGACGAAGCACAAGACTCTTCTTCAATTCAACAAAAACTTTTAACAATTTTAAGCAAAAAACACAAAAACCTTATACGCTGCGGAGACTTAAACCAGGCAATAACAGCAACATTTGCAAATACGGATATTGAAGGATTCAGAGACTTTATAAAAAACTCAAAAAATGTGATGATGAACCACTCACAAAGATGTGCAAAAGATATATACAATCTGGCAAACAGGCTGGTCGATTTTTCAAAGACAGAAGAAATATACAAAAATGCATTTTTTGAAATAGAAATGAAAGAAGTAAAAGGTAAAAATCCGGAAAATAAAAACTCACTAGAATCCGCTATTTTTGAAGATTACAAACAAGAAAAATCTTTTATAGTTGAAAACATTCGAAAAATATTTTCAAAAGACAAAGACGCCACAATAGCTATACTTGTGCGAAACAACTACAACATTGACGATTATACTAGTTTTCTTTCACAATACGGATACAATATAGCAACAAGAAGTGATGTTCTAAAAAGGCAGCCTGTTTTTGCTTTAATTTTTGCTTTGATAAAATTTTGTTCTCATCCTTGGCAAAATGAAAATGTAATAAACACGGCAAAAATCCTTTACGAACAAAAAATTCTACAGTTTAAAGAACAAGATTTTGAATATTTAAGGAGTTTGAAGACACCTTTTATAAACCAAAACAGAGACGAAATGCCTTCTTCGGAATTGTCAAAACTTCTGTGGGATTTGAACTATTGGCTCGAAAACTCATCACTGAATCTTGAAGAATTTACACTAAAAGCCGGAAATTATTATTATGTTTCTGAAATAGAAAAATCAAATGTTTATATTACATCTTTGCTTCTCAAAACATTTGAAAGCCAATACCCCCAAAGAGAACAGCTTTTGGAAAAACTCGAAGAATCATCTCAAAGAGCAATCGGCTCAAAATTTAATTTTTTCAGCACAGAAAACAATGAAAACAGCAAAGGTACAGTAAAAATAATGACACTTCACAAATCAAAAGGTGATGAATTTGACTATGTATTTATACCGGAACTGAACGAAAAAACATTGCCTGTTGAAACGGAAGAAATAAAAATTAAATCAAAAGAACGGTTTCTTGAATCAATAAAAGCGTTAAACTCAAAATACAGAAAAAAAGACGAAAATCAACAGAAAATCTTTCAAATTGAAGAAAATTTGAGATTATTGTATGTTGGAATCACAAGAGCAAAAAAGAAACTTTTCGTTACATCAGCAAAAAAATACAAAAAATATTCAAAAATAATAAATACCAAACCTTCAAAATTGTTTCAAGATATAATGACAGTTTCCGGAGTGCAAAATTATGAATGAAGAGCAGATACAAGTTTATACACTAAACAAATTGCAAATGTATGACGAATGTCCGCAGAAGTACAAACTCTGCTACATAGACAAAGTCCATGTCATTGAAAATATTCAAAAATTAAAAGCATCAAAATCCGGTACAAATCTGCATAATATTATAAACAGTTATCTTAAAGGCATGGATGTACAAAAACTTGTTGCTGCTTTGAATCCGAATGAAAAACTTCTCTGGCACAATTTTAAAAACAGTGAACTAAAAAACATGCATTGTCTTGAAAGTGAATATACATTCAATTTAAAACTTGACAACTATTGGCTTACGGGAAGAATAGATGCCTTGTTTGAAAATTCCGGCTCTTACATAATACTCGATTGGAAAACAGGTGAAAAGTTCAATCCTGAGCAGGTAAAATTTCAGACAACATTTTATCTTCTATGCATGTATGAAATTTTAAAAGCAAAAAATTATATTGAAAATACGACACAGCTTTCTTTATACTACATGGACCTTGCAGCAAACAGCTGTGTAAAAATACATTTTGACGATGATTTGTATATAAAGTATAAAAATCAAATCCTTGAAATCATAAACAAAATAAACAACAGCAAAAATCTTTTCTGCAACAAAACAGACAAATGCAAACTTTGTAAATATTACCGGGTATGTCCTTACTATTAAGCAATAATTTTTCTTCATCTGTTTTAACAAATTATGCAAATATACGGCAACATACCATCATTTAAAGGACGTGCTTCGTCTGTTAAAGATGCACAAGATATATGCAGGAAAGTAAGAAACAGCTTTCCTTATGTTGCATACTCAAAAGCGGCACTCAACAACCCGGAGATAGTAGAAAACAACCCGAAACTCCTTGATTATATTCTAAAAAAAAACAATCAAATAAAAGAATATCGAGAAGACAGAAAATATATAAAAAACAGTCTTAATTTTTATAAAGAAATTTTGTATAGCACGGAACACGCAAAAATAGCACCTTGTTATGAACTTTCAGCCTTGACAGAAATGATCCTCAGACTAAACGGAATAAAAAACTGTGCAAAAGCATCTTTGGTCACAAATAAAGGTCAAAAACTAAACCACTGTGTCACATGCGTATTCCCTGAAAAAACTACCAATCCAAATAAAGTGATAGTCATAGACAGCTTTTTACAAGATGCCGATTTTTTACCTAATATGATTACAAAATACAAAAATCAATACAAAAAATTTTTCAAACAGCCGAAGAAAGGCGAGAAAATAGAGCTGGAAGTAAGAAATCCCATTCCTTTGAATGTCAAAGCAAAGGAATACTTAAGCACAAAATACCCTCAATTACTTTTTAAACATTCATTATTTCATAACAAGAAAAATTAATCCAAATAAAAAGCAGTTATGACCTTATGAGACTCTTCAGCATACTCAATAGCTTTGTGCAAGGTATTTGATGTATGAGAAAGGAAACAAATCAACTGCTGGCAGTCATCAATGATTTCTCGGTTACAAATACGGCTGGCATCAGCCAATGTCATCATCGCTCTGTCTGCATGCTCAATGATATTCGGCACCCCAATCAACTGATCCTGAACGTCAGAAGGCTGCTGACCGATAGTCTGAGGCAAAATAACTTTCAGTTTTTCAGGATTAGATTTCATTGCACCTCTGATAGTGGCAGCATTTGTACCTGAAGAACCGCCGGAAGTAATAATTGTATTACCTTGAGAAACCAGTGCATATGACAATGTTTCAATCATCTGTTGATGAGTTATAGGCAAATTACGGCTGCCTATAATTGCAATACGTTTTGCTGACTGTTGTATTGTAGCAAGCTCCATAGCAAGCTGATCTACTGTGTTTGCATCATCTTCAGAAACTTTGTCCAAATCATCTATCGGGACCATAATTGAAGATTGTTGTTCCTGGTTTTCTTTGTTTTCTTCTGACATATCTTATCCTGATTAAATGTTTTACTAAAAAAATTTTTTCGATTATCATAATAATATCATAAATTGATAAAAATGAAAGAGTTTTCATTTAAAATTACACAAAAAGTCAGAAACATCAAAGAATTTCGGGGAGCAGAGGGTTGGATAACATACTTGACTCATTGAATGAGCAGCAAAAACAAGCAGTAATTGAAAAAGAAGGTGCACTTCTCGTACTTGCCGGTGCAGGCAGCGGAAAAACAAAAGTTTTGACAAC
>CALURG010000051.1 GCA_944323115.1 Candidatus Gastranaerophilales bacterium | reverse complement strand
AAGGAGCTTCGTAATATGTCTTGTTAAGATATGCAGCCATACCAAGAAGGTTTTCATAAGTTTGACCAACGTTCATACGGGAAGGTACACCAAGAGGGTTCAAAACAACATCAACAGGTGTTCCGTCAGGCAAGAACGGCATATCTTCTTTAGGAAGAATTCTTGAAACAATACCTTTGTTTCCGTGACGACCTGAAAGTTTGTCGCCGACAGAAACTTTACGTTTTTGAGCAATGTATACTCTGATAACAGTGTTTGCTCCGGGAGGCAGTTCGTCTCCTTTTTCACGGTCAAAGACTTTAACGTCGACTACACGACCGCCTTCACCGTGAGGAACTCTCAGTGAGTTATCTTTTACATCTCTTGCTTTTTCAGCAAAGATTGCTCTCAAGAGTTTTTCTTCCGGCGGATGCTCGGATTCACCTTTCGGTGTAACTTTACCAACAAGAATATCGTCTGCGTAAACTCTTGCACCGATTCTTACGATACCTCTTTCATCGAGGTGGCGTAAAGATTCTTCAGAAACATTCGGAACTTCTCTTGTGATTTCTTCCGGTCCGAGTTTAGTTTGACGTGCGTCTATTTCTAATTTTTCTATGTGAACTGAAGTGAAGATGTCATCGTGAACGCATCTTTCGGAAAGCAAAATAGCATCCTCGTAGTTATAACCTTCCCAAGGCATATAAGCAAGAAGTACGTTCTTACCGAGTGAAAGTTCACCGCAGTTTGTAGAAGCACCGTCGGCAATAACATCACCGGCTTTAACTTCATCACCGTCTCTTACGATAGGTTTTTGGTTAATGCAGGTATCCTGGTTACTTCTTACATATTTCATAAGCTGATATCTGTGAAGTTTGTTGGCTTTGTCTCTGATATAGATTTCTTCGCCGACAACTTTTTCAACAGTACCGTCAACATCTGAAACTACAACCATGCCGGAGTCTTTAGCGGCTCTCTTTTCAAGACCAGTACCAACAACAGGACGGTCTGTAATAAGAAGAGGTACTGACTGACGTTGCATGTTTGAACCCATCAATGCACGGTTTGCGTCGTCGTGTTCGATAAACGGAATCAACGATGTAGCAACAGAGAAAATCTGAATCGGAGAAACACCAATGTAGTCTACTCTGTTAGCTTCTGACATTGTGAATTCTGATCTGTAACGAACAGGTACAAACGGGAACTTGATGCTTCTGTCAGGATTCAACTCAAGGTCCGCAGGAGCAATACGCAGGTTGTCTTCTTCGTCAGCTGTGAGGTAGTGTACTTCATCAGTAACAACACCGTCTTTAACAGCAAAGAACGGAGATTCGATAAATCCATAGTCATTAACTTTTGCGTGAGTAGCCAAAGAACCGATAAGACCTGCGTTCGGACCTTCCGGAGTTTCAACAGGACAAATACGTCCGTAGTGTGAAGGGTGGATGTCACGAACAGCAAATCCTGCTCTTTCTCTGACAAGACCGCCGGGCCCTAAGGCTGAAATACGTCTTTTGTGAGTCAATTCTGCCAGCGGGTTAATCTGGTCCATGAACTGTGACAACTGTGAAGAACCGAAGAATTCTTTTAATGAAGCAACCAAAGGTTTGGTGTTCAAAAGGTTCAACGGTGTCAAAGTGTCAGAGTCTTGCAGAGTCATTCTTTCTTTAACAATTCTTTCGATTCTTGAAAGACCTACTCTGAACTGGTTCTGCAACAATTCACCGACTGAACGGATTCTTCTGTTTCCGAGATGGTCGATATCGTCTACGGAACCTTCATCATAAGTTAAGTTAATTAAGTATTCGATTGAAGCTACCAAATCCTGAACAGTAATTGTTCTTTGAGTTTCAGGCAGGTTAAGCCCAAGTTTTTTATTTAATTTGTAACGACCTACACGACCGATATCATATTTCTTTTCATCAAAGAAACGAGCTTCCAAAATAGAACGTCCGCCTGCTGCGGAAGCCGGGTCGCCGGGTCTGAGTTTTTTGTAAATTTCAACCAATGCATCATCTGTAGTTTCTGTAGTGTCTTTGTCCAGAGTCTTTTTCAAAAATTCTGCATGTGTGAACAAAGTTTCCATTTCAGAAACGGTAATACCCAAAGCTTTGAGCAATGTTGTTGCAAGGATTTTTCTGTTTTTATCAATTTTGACGTAAATTATATCATTTGCGTCTGTCTCGATTTTTAACCATGCACCTCTGTTAGGAATTAAAGTTGCATTGTACAAACGTTTACCGGTCGGAGAGATTTCACGTTTGAAATACACACCGGGTGAACGTACGATTTGTGAAACAATTACACGTTCAGCACCGTTTACGATAAACGTACCTTTGTCAGTCATTGTAGGAATATCACCTATGTAGACTTCCTGTTCTTTGATTTCACCTGTGTCACGGTTTACCAATCTAACCATTACACGCAACTGTTTTGCATAAGTAGCATCGTGTATACGAGCTTCTTCAACAGTATATTTCGGATTATCGAAGGTATAGTTAGGAAGGAAGTGTAATTCCAAACGACCTGTATAGTCTTTTATAGGAGAGAATGAAAGTAATTCTTCCTTTAAGCCTTCTTTTAGGAACCATTCAAAAGAATTCTTTTGAACTTCAATAAGGTCAGGTAAATCATCCAATCTGGTATTTGGTATACCCATTGGTGTTACTCTGGTTGCTTGATTTGTTGTCGACATTTATTTACCTCGCTAAATGTGGCGTACTACATTATTATTTGTAAACTGTTGTTATTAAAATTTTCGGGCACAGTGCGGCTTTTACCCCACACCGTCTATAAATATTTGTAATTACAATACATTTTTACTCATATCTAACCATTCTATAATCTTATTCGCTAAAACATGCCCGTCAAGAAAAACAAATGCTTTTTATTTTTTTATGAAATATTTTTTAACAATCATTAACAAAATTGTTACATTTTAGTTCAAATATGCATTGTAACAATAAAAACCTGTCAAGTGTCCGATGATTCATTTTGTTTGTTTAAAAATAAATTATGTTTTTGTTAAGATTTATAAAATCATTTGGATTTTGTTGTAAATTTTTTTTATTCAGAAACATTAATAAATCATACAGAAAAGCTGAAACTATGAAGCTAAATGCATATAACACTCAAAATAATATACAGGCGTCTGTACAAGTAAAACAAAGCAATGTTTCAAACACATCCTACCTGACGGCACCGACACAGACACAGCCTCAACACAAAGAGGAAAAAGTCTCAAGTGCTGCTTCACATTCTACCACAAATCCTTCTGAAGCATTGAAAGCAAAAACACTTGTACAAATGCCTGTTTCTTACAAATTTGTCAGAGAAATCAAAATCCCTTTTTCTAACAATGCAAAGCTTTTTCAGCTTGCAAACGGACAAAGAGTTGTTGTTGTTGAAAAAAAAGGGCCTACTGTTTTAGAAACTTACTTTAACGTTGGTTCTATGAATGAACACAACCCCCAGCAGGGTATTTCCCATTTTATAGAGCACATGGCGTTCAACGGTTCAAAATCCCCGTCAGGAAAAACACTTGGAGCCGGAGAATTTTTTAAAACAGTAAACGAAATGGGTGCAATTACAAATGCATCAACGGGTTTTTCTCAAACCGACTATTTTATCAGTTCACAGCTTTTGGGCAGCAATATTTTTGACAAGTCTGTATTTATTCAATCACAGCAGCTTCAATATCCTGAACACTCCGAAGCGATGATTGAGAAAGAAAAAGGCCCCGTAACTTCTGAAATAAGTATGGTTGGCGACCAGACCGAGAATATTGCTTTAAGCAACTGTGTAAAAAATCTCTTTCAAATAAAATCAACCTCTTCCGATTTGGTTGCCGGTAGTATTGAAAATATAAATAATCTCAACAGAGACAAGACTCTTGAATATTACAATCTCTGGTACACACCGGATAACTGTTCAACGGTTGTTACGGGTGAGATTCCGACACAAGAAGCTATAAATACAATAGCAAAGCATTTTAATAAATTTGCAAATGTTGATACAAGCAAGAGAAAATATCAAAAATTTAATACAATAAACTCTCCGGTAAGAGTTGACGTAAAAATGCCAAAAGCAGATTCCAGTACGATAGTTCTTGGCTTTGCAGGCCCTGCAAACAATTCGACAAAAGAAAATATTGAAATGGAAGTTCTGATGACAGCACTTATGGGTTATAAAAATGCCCGTATAAATAAAGAACTGGACAAGATACATTCCGGTGCGGTGATGAATATAGAGCGAGTGGGAAATCAAAAAACAGCCCCAAAAGCAATACTTTTAATGTCAAAATCCTCGCCGGAAAAGTCTGAAAGTGTAATAAAAAGTATTTATAATGAAATAAACAGGCTTTCATACGAACCTGTTACTCAAGAAGAAATAGATACTGCAAAAAAGATATTAAAGATGACTTTTTCAAAAGTCTCTGAAAATTCTCATCTTTTAAATATGCTTTTGGGCAATGCCCTTTTGGATGATGATTTGGATTATGTGGAGAATTATCTCACTATTCTCGACAGTATTACTCCTCAGGATATTTCAAATTTTGCACGCAAATTCCTTGATTTAAATAAAGCATCGCTTTCTGTTGTTCATCCGCAAAATCTTGATGATAAAGCTATTGAAGATAACTACAAAAAAGCAAATCAGGTTAATAATTTACATCAAAAGAATCCTTCTTTCAGTCGTAAAATTTCTTTTAAAGGCTTAGAAGACGAAAAGTGGTTTGATATATCAAAAGTCAAAGAATACAAGCTTGCAAACAATATGGAAGTTGTTTTGAATTCCAATAAATCAGATATTTCAACAGCGAGTATTACTCTAAAAACAGTGTATCCGGCAAAGACAAATCCTGTTGTTCCAGTTTTGCTTTCAGTGCTTTTAAATGAAGGTTCAAAAACCCAAAACAAAAATGATTTTTACAAAGATTTGTACGCTTCCGGCATAAATCTTCAGTTTGATGCGGATTTTCAAACAATAAATGCAACCGTTGAATCCTTGTACCAGGACACTGATACGGCACTTAAAAAAATAAAAGAAGTTTTTAATGAACCCCGATTGAATGAAGAAAATTTTGATTATGCAAAGCAAATTGCAAAAGAGTCTTTGGCAAATATGCCGGAAAGTGCTATGTCTCATGCATTGAGGCATCTTTTTCCGGATTCCGAAGAATTTGCAACAAAACAGGAAATGATTGAGGCATTGGAAAAAACCTCACTTAAAGATGTTGTGGATTTGTTCAATTATATAAAAGAGAATTCAATGGCAAAAGCTGTGTTTACCGCACCTTTTGAAAAATCCCTCAAGCTTGAACAGACAATTATTAATGAATTATCTGCAAATCTTGGTGCTTTCAAACCTTTCACAAGAGAAGTTAATAAAAATTACACTCCGCTTCAAAAAGACATAATTGTGACAAATGTTGAGCCGAGAAATCAGGCAGACATTGTACAAGCATTCAAATTTAAGACAAATTATAATCCAAAAGACCAGGTTGTTTTCAGAATATTGAATACGATACTTGGTGACGGTTCTTCATCGAGATTGTTTAACGATTTAAGAGAAGAGCAAAAACTTGCTTACAGAGTGGAGTCAAATCTTGATTTTTCCGGCGATTCAGGAATAATTACACTGGGAATAAAAACCACAACCGATGACAAAAGTGCAGGGGTACGGCAGTTTGATAATGTGAAAAAATCACTCGACGGCTTCAAAAAGCATGTAGATAAATTAAAAAATGAAAAAGTTTCACAAGAAGAACTGACAGCAGCAAAACTGAGATTGAAAACAAAATTGTTAAATTCGATAGAAACATCTGATTCACAAACTACAGTGCTTGACCGTTCAAAAGATTCTTTTAACGGTATTTCAAATTTGAATGAAAACTTAAAATTAATTGATACAATAACGGCAGAAGATATTCAAAATGCAGCAAGATATATGTTTGCGGGTAATTCTGTAATATCTGTTCTTGCCAGTGAAGATACTATTAAAAACTGCGGGCTGAATCCAGAAGATGCCCAGCCGTTGAAAATAGATTAAAAATATTCTAAAGGCTCAGGTTTAGTTTAGGTATTTTTATTCTGAATATTTGTTCTATATCAACACTATTGATAAAAATATCTATCAATTCACCGGGTTTTGTCATATCAAAATTCGGAATTTCAGGGAGTATGCCAAGTACACTCACTCCGGAAAATTCTTCAATAATTCCCGGTGCGGTTTTTATTGCTATGTCATCTGTTTTGGACGGATATCTGTTTATTATTACGCCTGCAATGCTTAAGCCCAGCATTTTTGCATAGTTTATTGTTAAAAGTGTGTGATTTATAGTTCCCAAATCAGGCCTTGCAACAATAAGCAGAGGAATATCAAGCAATTTTGCAACATCACCCATTGTCTTGTTTTTTGTAACAGGTGTCATGATTCCTCCGGCACCTTCTACGAGAACTATTTCACAATTCTGTTTGAGAGTTTGAAACTCTCTTGTCACGGTCTGAAAGTTTATTTGCACACCGTCTATTTCGGCGGCAATACTTGGTGCTGTAGGAGGTTTCAAAAGATAGCTTGACAGAGTTTCAACATAAAAATCCAGTTTTTTGACATAGGCCAAATCGGGAGAAACAAGAAAACCGTTTTTTTCTTCCGCACCGCTTTGAAAAGGCTTGTAAACTCCGGCCTTGTACCCCAAAGACTGCATAACCGCTGCAAGACTCGCAGTCACAAAAGTCTTTCCTATACCTGTATCCGTTCCTGTCACAAAAATATGCATATCCTGATTCTTTCTATTTGCTGTTTTGTTTTTCAAGTTTTTGAATGTATTTTAAAATATCATTTATTTCTCTGGGCTTTATATATTTAAACTGGCCTTTTTTTAATCCTTGAATATTAATTGTTCCGTGAGAAACTCTCTTAAGCGAAATTACATTGTGACCGAGATTTTCGAGCATCTTTCTGATTTGTCTGTTCATTCCCTGATACAAAACAATTTGCAAAACCGTGTTTTTGCCTTCAAACTCAACTATTGAAGCATCGGCGTATGCAATTTTGCCCGGTTCAATTTCTATACCTTTTGCCATTTGTAAAAGATGCTGTTGGTTTAATTTCCCTTCCGCACAGACCCTGTATACTTTGGGTAATTTTATTGAAGGGTGTGTCATTTTGTTGATAAAATCACCGTCATTTGTCAAAATTAAAAGCCCCGTAGAATCTTTGTCCAGCCTGCCTACAGGTTTTAATTCCTTTATTTCCGGAGGAAGAATGTCATAGATAGTTTTTCTGCATTTTTCATCGTGCATTGTGGTGATATATCCGGCAGGTTTGTAATATTTTACGTAAACAAGATTTTGCTTTTTAAGAGGTTCCCCGTTTACTGTTATTCTGTCTTTTGAAGAAACACTAAATCCCAGTTCTTTTATGACTTGCCCGTTTACTTTTACTGCTCCCGCTTCAATAAGCTCATCCGCTTTTCTTCTTGAACAGAGACCTGAAGCGGCAATAGCTTTGTTTAATCGGGAACGGGTTTGTGTTTGTTTTGTATTTTTTTTATTGAACATAGTGTAATCATGAATAAAAAAGATATAAATTGCAATAATTTGTAAATTTAGAGAATACTCTGTTATTATCGGAAAAAATATGATATCATAATATTTAAATTATTTAGCGAGTTAATTTAAAAGAGACAAAAATGAGATTATCAAATGCACATGAATTGCCCGGAACATTAATATGCGTCGAGGGTATTGACGGTTCGGGGAAATCCACCCAGCTTGCGATTTTGAGAGACTGGCTAAAGTCTAAAAATCTTGATGTAATTTTTACGGAGTGGAACTCTTCTGATTTGATTTCTCAAACAACAAAAAAGGCAAAAAAGAAAAACCTGTTGAGTCCTCGTACTTTCAGCCTTTTGCATGCGGTAGATTTTGCCGACAGGCTTGAGCAGATTATTATCCCCGCAATGAAAGCCGGTTTTATTGTACTTGCTGACAGATATGTATATACGGCTTTTGCAAGAGATGTAGCAAGAGGTGTTGACAGAGACTGGGTCAGGAATTTATACGGTTTTGCAATAAAACCTGATTTGGCACTTTATTACAATATTTCGGCAGAAATCTCACTGGAAAGAATCTGTGCAAACAGAGCTCCTTCGTTTTATGAAGCGGGTATGGATTTGAAACTTAGCAACAACCCGTACAAAAGTTATGTTATCTTCCAAAACAGAGTGAACGAAGAGTACTCTAATATGGTTGATGAGTTTGGCCTTGTCAGAATAGATGCAAACAATACAATACATTCAAAACAATTGCTTTTGAGAGAATATGTAACCGATTTGCTTGCAAAAAAAGGAATAAATATTTGATGGAAAACGAAAAGCACAATCACAAAGGACTTTTGATAGTAATAGAAGGTACGGACGGCTCGGGAAAATCCACCCAGATTGAAAAATTACGCAGATGGATAGAAGACCAGAGCTACGGTTGTATGGTTTCCGAATGGAAAACTTCAAGACTCATTGCAAATGTTATTGACGATGCAAAAGACAGAAACCTTTTGAACGCAACTACATTCAGCCTTTTGTATGCTGCTGATTTTGCTGACAGGCTTGAAAACACAATTATTCCTGCACTTGATTCCGGGTTTGTGGTGCTTTTGGACAGATATACATATACTGCTTTTGCCCGTGATGTTGTTAGAGGTTTAAACATGGAATGGGTCAAAAAACTATATGATTATGCACCGACTCCGGATTTGGTTTTTTACCTTGATATGCCTATTGATGTATTGCTTAAACGTGTAATCGGAACGACAGGGCTTGATTATTGGGAGTCAGGAAGAGATATAGGTTTGAGTACGGATTTTTATGAAAGTTTTAAAATATACCAGGCCAAATGTCTTGAAGAATATAATAAAATGAAACAGGAATATAATTTTGTCAGTATAGACGGTACATTGCCCAGAGATGAAATTCATAAAATAATGATTTCACATGTTGAAAAATTGCTAAATACCGGCAAGCTTGATTAGTTTTCAAACAATCTTTATAAATTATTAATATAAATCCTCTTCTCAAAAATTGTTTTTTGAAATAGAATCTTAGAATACTTGAAAATTTAATATTTTATATATGATTTGAGGAAAGATAAAATGTGTGGAATAGTCGGATATGTAGGTTCAAAACCTGTTGTAGATATTTTATTGAACGGACTTAGCAAACTGGAATACAGAGGCTATGACTCTGCCGGTGTTGCAATTAATTCCGAAGGAAAAGTAAAAGTCTACAAAGCGGAAGGCAAACTCCAGAACCTTAAAGAGCTTTTGGAACAGCACAAATCCGAGATAAAAGAAACAACCTGCGGTATCGGCCATATCAGATGGGCAACACACGGTCTGCCAAACACTATCAATGCACATCCGCACACATGTAATTGCGGAAAACTGGCTATTGTTCACAACGGTATTATCGAAAACTACAAAGAACTCAAATCAGAATTACTTCAAAAGGGCTGCGAATTTAAATCCGAAACAGATACAGAAGTAGTTGCTCATCTTATTGCACACGAATACTCAAAATATGAAGACCTTCCAAAAGCGGTCAGAGCAGCGGCAAAAAGACTCAAAGGTGCTTATGCTCTTTGTATTATGCATCAGGATGATCCGAATATGATTGTCGGAACCAGAAAAAATGCTCCTTTGATTGTTGCAATGGGTAAGGGTGAAAATTTCCTTGCTTCAGACTCTCCGGCAATTATTGAATACACAAAAAGAGTTATTTATCTTGACGATGATCAGGTTGCTGTTTTGTCACCGACGAGTGTTTTGATTACGGATATTGAAGGCAAACAGGTTAATAAAAAAGAAGAAATTCTTCCTTGGGAGCCTGTTGCAATGAGCAAAATGGGCTACAAACATTTTATGCTCAAAGAAATCCATGAACAGCCGGATGTAATCAGAAACGTACTTTCAGGCAAACTCCCCGACATAACAAAACCTATTGTTCTGGATGAAGTCAAACTCACAAAAGAAGAAATTAAAAATCTCAAAAGAATAGAAATTATTGCCTGCGGTACATCACTGCACGCTGCAATGGTTGCAAAATATATTCTTGAGGCCTTTACAAACATCCCCGTAGATGTCGAGGCATCAAGCGAATACATTTATCGCAAAACTGTTACGGATGCAAATACGCTGGTAATCGGTATTTCCCAATCAGGGGAAACATCTGATACAATTACCGCTATCAGACAGGCAAAAGCCGTAGGCTCTCATGTATTGATTATCACAAACAGACCTGACTCCATTATGGCAAGAGAAGCCCACAGTCTTATTCCGGTAAACGCCGGTATTGAAGTCAGTGTTGCGGCAACAAAATCTTTCAACGCACAGTTGATAGCACTTTACTTGTTTGCATTCTATATTGCAGAAATTAAAAACTCTTTTGACAGAGAAAAAATTCAGCAGCTCAAACATGAGATGCTTTTGCTTCCGCAAAAAATTGAAACAGTACTGTCTCATGAAGAAAGCATTATCAAATGTGCAAGAGCATTCGCTTCTACAAGAAATTTTATTTACATAGCAAGAGGAATAAACTATCCTACAGCTCTTGAAGGTGCTTTGAAACTAAAAGAAATCAGTTATATAAATGCAACCGGATATCCCGCAGGAGAACTCAAACACGGACCTATCGCCATGCTCGATGAAACCATGCCGGTACTTGCAATATTGATGCCGGGAAGTATTGTATACGAAAAAGTTCTTTCAAATGCGGAAGAAGCAAAAGCAAGAA
>CALURG010000050.1 GCA_944323115.1 Candidatus Gastranaerophilales bacterium | reverse complement strand
CATTGAAATCACCCATCTCTCGGAAGACGAGATTCAAATGTTTGCCCTGGCAATGAATAAAATTTTAATGATGGGAGAGCTTCAGATTGAAGATTTTAGGATTGATATCCAAAACTGGCTTTTTGATACAACGTTTAAAATTACACCGGAGGAACTGGGGTTTTCCTCTATTGAAATGGATAATCTGCTTTTTACATTGGATGTAGAATCTTCAGAATCCAAAGTTCAAGAACTAAAAAACTTAACTAAAGTCCCTCGAGTAGTAAAAAAAGGTGATTTAATTCAACTGGGTCAACATAGATTGTATTGTGCCGATGCTTTACACACAGAGAATTATACGGCTTTGTTAGGCAAGGAAACGGCAGATATTGTAATTACTGATCCGCCGTACAATGTTAAAATTGGTGGAAATGTAACCAAAAGACAACATCACAAAGAATTTTTACAGGCTTCTGGCGAAATGACATCGGCCGAGTTTACTGAATTTTTAAACAAAAGTACAAAGAATCTTGCCACCTATTCAAAGAAAGGCTCTGTTCATTATATTTTCATGGATTGGAAGCACATTTCTGAAATAAAATATGCTTGTAAAGATGTATACCACAAACTTCTTAATATATGCGTTTGGAACAAAAAACAAGGAGGAATGGGCAGTTTTTATCGGAGCCAGCATGAACTTTGCTTCGTTTATCAAAATGGTTCAGGGGGATATAAAAATAATATTAATTTAGGTAAAAATGGCCGAAATCGCAGTAATGTTTGGAACTATCAGGGCATGAATGTTTCAAATATGCAGTCTAAAAAGCTAGGCAATCTTCATCCAACAGTAAAACCTCTTGCTATGCTTGTTGATATTTTGCTTGATGCTTCAGACTACGGTGATATTGTTCTAGACTGTTTCGGCGGTAGTGGAAGTACTTTAATGGCAGCACAGCAATGCGGAAGACGTGCAAGAATTATTGAAATTTCACCCGAATACTGCGATGTCATAATCTACCGTTGGGAAGAGTTGACAAAACAAAAGCATATTATTCTAAATAGAGAGGTAAAAAATGTCTAAACGTAAAAATAAAAAACAAAAAAAGGAATACGATGTAGGTTATTGTAAACCACCAGAAGAATACAAATGGAAAAAAGGCTGCAAAAGTCCGAATCCATCAGGTCGCCCTAAAAAAGTTAAAAATTTACAAGAAGCATTACAACTTTCACTAAACAAAGAAGTAAATACAAAAGATGCAAATGGAGTCGTAAAAAAGTCAGCTGCTTCGAAGCTCTTGCAACAAAAACCGTTATTGATGCAATTTCAAAAGACGGACCAACCAGGCGAATGCTTTATCGAGCAGATTTATTACAAATGCCAGGGAAAGAGCAAGAGTATGAGCAAGAACATATCCACGAACAAAACAACAGGCAAAAACAGACAGAAAGTAACACTCAAATTCAGGCAGTTGAAAAAGAATACGGAAAACTTCTCAGACAATGGGCCGAAATGGATCCTAAAATTCGTGAAGTTTTTGCACAGCAAATGACACAACTTATACAAAAAGAAATTCATCGTCGATATTATCCAGGGGAATAAACAATTTCCCTGTTTTTTCGCTTTTAATACCGTGTTTTTGAAAATTCAAAAGAGCTGTAACATATACGGAGCCTATATTAGAAGATATTTCTGTTTTTTATTCAAATCTGCTATAATTAAACACATGGCAAAGCGTTCACAGGCATTAGAGGTATATTTTTACGCAACAGGTTCAGGAAACGAACCAGTCAGAGAATGGTTAAAAGATTTACCAAAAGAAGATAAGAAAACTATTGGCTTTGATATAAAAACGGTTCAATACGGCTATCCTATTGGAATGCCATTGACTAGAATATTACATGGCACTGATGGACTTGAAGAAATCCGCTGTAAACTTTCAAACGGCATAGCTAGAATTATCTTTTATGTTGAAGAAGATACAATGGTGTTATTACACGCTTTTATTAAGAAAACTCAAAAAACACCGCAAAAAGAGCTGGATGTGGCAATCAAGAGATATAAAGAGCTATGCAAAAGATAAGATTATACGTTTGCCCAAGTATTTTGCAACTTTTTCAATAGTGTTCAATGTGATTGAAGTGTTTTCAGGGTCAAGAATATGGCAAATAGCGGTTCTTGATGTTTCTAGTTCTTTTGCAAGACGATTAACGGAAATGTTATCAGCAATCATTTTCTGCTGCAATTCATATGCAATAACTCTTTTAATAGCAGCAGCTTCTGACTCTTGAAGAATTTCTTCTTCTTCAAGAAAACTGTCAAAATTTGAGCCTATATGTTTTTTGTTGAGCATTATCTGTTCCTTTAGTTACTTTGGTGTCAAAAGTGATTATTGTGACAACATAATTACGATGTACCAAATTTAGTACAAGTTTCTAGTCTTTATTTAAGATTTATTTCTGGTGGGTAAAATTCAGAGAAAAATACTGTACAGACTAAATCCTCCTCCATTTAGAAAAAGAGCATTCGGGCTCTTTTTTAGTGCAATATAAAATTTAAGTTAATTTAAATATTGTTACAAAATGCTTGTAATAAATATTTTTTTATCTAAATAAATATACTATGATTAAAGTGGAGGCTTTATTGTGGCAGGAAAAGAACAAAGCTTAAAAATATATCCCGAGAGTTATGTTGTTCTTGATATAGAAACAACGGGGCTCAGTGCACAAAAAGATACTATTATAGAATTGAGTGCTTTACGGGTTAATGACAATAAAGTTGTTGATGAATTTTCTGAACTTGTTAATCCTGAATGTTATGTTTCTCCTTATATTTCATATTTGACAGGAATTACTTTTAAAATGATGAATGAAGCACCAAGGCTTCCTGATGTTCTTGGTCGTTTTGTAGATTTTGTTGCAGATGATATGGTTGTAGGACATAATATCACTTTTGATATAAGTTTTATAAACAGAAACAAACAGTTATGTTTTGATACGGGGTTTGATAATGATTATATAGATACATTGAAACTATCAAGAATGTTTTTGCCGCAGCTAAAAAGTCACAAACTTGGAATTATTGCACAGCATTTTAATTTTAATACAGATGGTATGCATAGAGGCTTGAAAGATTGTGTTGTTACAAATATGTGTTATCAAAAGTTTTTGCAAATGCATAAAGAAAAACAGTTGAAACAAACAAATGCACTTGGTTTAAATTTGTCAGAAGAAAAAGAGATCAATACAATTCCCCGATAATTTGGTTTATTTCATTGTTATTGCGTTTTAAAAGAGCCTGTACATATTGTGAATCTTTTGTAATCATTACTTCCATACATTCGAGTTTCTTTGCAAGAGCAGTATCAATATCTTTATCATTCTTTTTGTATAAGCTGTAAAAAATATTTTTTCTTTGATTAAATGGAGCAAAATATATGTTATTAGCTATATATAAAGAGACCTCCTTATCTGCAGCAGGCAGTAATAAATTAAGACATTTTGCTGCATTTTCCTCAGGAAGTGTCTGCAATATGCTAAAAACGCTTTTTAATCTTTCGTTATAAATCTGAGAAGGTTTCCATTTTAATGTTTCCTCCAGAATTTTTTGAGGCAAAGACGGGTTTCTTATGG
>CALURG010000049.1 GCA_944323115.1 Candidatus Gastranaerophilales bacterium | reverse complement strand
ATCCCGCTTTTTATTATATATATTGAAAAAATTTGGAATATATTTTTTGTTGGCTTTTGAAACAACTGTCGGTAATTTTTAAAAAATTTGTAATAAAGTACTAAAAATTTGCCCAAACATTTATATTTTGCCATCATAAAAATATGAATTATATCTGGTTTTTTATAATCTTAATATCATTTATATCCGCAGCGTGTACCGGAAAAGTTGATGATCTTGTGAATTCAATCTGGGACGGAGCAAAGAAATCAATAGAGATTGCACTATACCTTGCCGGAATAATGGCATTTTGGCTTGGTATAATGAAAATTGCGGAAAATTCCGGGCTTGTTTCTACTATTGCCAAAATAATAACCCCTGCCGCAAAAAAACTTTTTCCTGATGTTCCGCCGGATAACCCGGCTATAGGCAATATTGCATTAAACTTCAGTGCCAATATGTTCGGACTGTCAAATGCTGCTACTCCTATAGGCATAAAAGCAATGGAAGACTTACAAGAGCTAAACAAAGATAAATCTTCGGCAACAAACGCAATGTGTACACTTTTGGCAATGAATACCGCGGGATTTCAGCTTGTACCAGCTACAGTGATTGCCGTTCTTGCCGCTTGCGGCTCAAAAGACCCTACCGGTATAGTTTTTCCTACATTAATTGTTACTGCTATATCTTTTTCCTCAGCTTTGATTGTTGTTAAAGTTCTTGAGAAGATTTGGGCTCCTCAATGTATAAAACAAGAGGAGCAAGAAAGAACAAGGAGGGGCAAGAATGATTAGAACGGCTGTTGATATTGTCTCTACCTGGCTGATACCTGTAATTATCATGTTGTCTTTACTGTGGGGAATAGTAAAAAAAGTTCCCGTATATGAAGCTTTTGTTGAAGGGGCAAAAGACGGGTTAAAAGTGTCCGTAAACATCATTCCGTATCTGATTGCAATAATTGTTGCAATTTCCATGTTAAGGGCTTCCGGTGCAATAGAAATTGCACAAAAGGCTTTCGGAAATGTACTTCAGTTTTTTAACATTCCTGTTGATATTCTGCCTGTAATGGTTGTCCGCTCATTGTCAGGCAGTGCAGTGCTTGGCATTTTTTCCGATATCGCAAACGAATTTGGCCCTGACTCTTACGTAACAAAGCTTGCCGCTATTATGACAGGCAGTTCTGAGACAACTTTTTATGTTCTTGCAGTGTATTTCGGTTCTGTTGGAATTAAAAAATTTCGTCACGCTCTTTTGACGGGTATTATTGCTGATATAATAGGTATTGTTGCAGCTATTTTTGTTGCAAACCTCTTATTTTTGTAGTATTAAAAGGTGGATATGTTGAAAAAATTTGTATTGTGTTTATTGGCTGTATCTGTTTTTGTCCTGACAGGATGCAGCAAAAAAGAAGAAAAATCAGACTTACTCGCAACCATAAAGAAAAGAGGCGAGCTGATTGTCGGTGTAAAATATGATTCAAAACCTTTTGGTTTTGTTGAAAACGGTAAGCTGCAAGGATATGACATTGATATTGCTCATTTGATGGCAAAAAGGCTTCTCGGCAATGAAAATCTTGTTCGTTTTGTTGAGGTAACACCTTCGAATCGTATCTCAAAGCTGAATTCCGGTGAAGTTGATATGCTGATTGCGACACTTACAATTACCCCAAAACGACTGGAAGTTGTTGATTTTTCAGTGCCTTATTTTTACACGGGCCAAGCAATAATGATTCGAAGAGGGACTTCAATAAAGACTGTAGGGGATTTAAACGGCAGAAGAGTAATAATAATACTGGGGACAACAGGAGAAAGGAATCTTAGATATTTTGCACCGGAAGCGATTTTGCAAGGTTATAAGTCATACCAAGACGGCTTTCAGGGAATGTTAAACAGAAAAGCTGAGGCTTTGTCTACAGATGACGCAATTATCGCCGGCTTTGTGATGGAGCATCCGGAGTTTATGATGCTGCCTCAAAGATATACGCAGGAAGGATACGGTATTGCTTTCAGAAAAGGTTCGGAGACTCTGTCATTGCAAAATGAAGTAAATCTTGCAATAAATGAATTAAGAAGGAAAGGGTATTTAAATTACCTAAAATCTCAATGGCTGCCTTCTTTTAGTGAAAATTTTAAAAAGTAATTTTATAGTTTTATTTTTTTACTTATAAAATTTTTACCAAAATATTGACGGAATTTCTTTATAATGTAATATTTTTGTAATAAGCGTTGTAAGAAATGATATAGCTTGTCATGATAAAAACAGATATCTTTATCATTTATTTATGGGCTTGATGTTGAAAATCGAATAGCTTGGGCGTGTGGTACTCTGCCGAGTGAACTGACTAAATGTCAGTTTGCGAGAGGGGTAGACACGCTATTGAAAATCGAATAGCTTGGGCGTGTGGTGGAATGGTAGACACGCTAGTCTTAGGAACTAGTGCGCAAGCGTGGGAGTTCGAGTCTCTTCACGCCCATTTTTTTTAAAGAAAGTATCCAATGATATGCATACATCACCAATTTCGAGAGATAAAAGCCTGATTTTGTTTCCTGACAACTATGTAGTTCTTGATATTGAGACAACGGGGTTTAATCCCAGAGAACATGAAATAATTGAACTGTCGGCAATAAAGGTTGAAAACGGTGAAATAAAAGAGCAATTTTCAAAACTTGTAAAACCAGTAGGATATCTTAGCAGTTATATTTCAAATCTTACCGGTATAACAAATGATATGCTTAAAGACGCACCGGGTATAAAAGAAACAATATGGGAATTTAAGGAGTTTTGTTCGGACAATATAGTAGTCGGACATAATATTAGTTTTGATATTGGGTTTATCAATACAAATCTGGTACAAAACTATGATACACCTTTCAAAAATAACTATATTGATACATTGAAACTGGCAAGAAAGTTTCTTTGTCACTTGCCCAGTAAAAAACTCGGAGCGGTTGCAACCTATTTTGGTTTCAATACAGACGGTATGCACAGAGGCCTGAAAGATTGTTTTGTTACAAATCTTTGCTACCAAAAGTTTTTAGAGCTAAACAAATCTCAACACCAAAAACAAGTAAATGCATTTGGATTTAATCTGTCAGATATTCATTGATTTTTATACACCTGTAGACTGTAAAGATTTTACAGCGTTTTTAATAAGTTCTTTGTACAATGTAATGCCTCCCGTGAGACTGTACACATTGTTAAAACCTTTTTGTATAAGGATTCTGGATGCCACATAGCTTTGAAATCCGGTATTGCAAAACAGAACAATTTTTTTGTCTTTAGGCAGTTCCGTAAATCTTGTCCTTAACTGAGGAGTAAAAATATTAATCGCACCTTCTATCGTTTCGTTTTCAAATTCTTCTTTTGAACGAATGTCAACAAGAAGAGAACCCTTTATGTCTTCATAAAAAGCCGGTTTTACAAAACCTTTTAGGATATTATCGGCGTGCATTCCGAGAATATTTACCGGGTCTTTTGCCGAAGAATACGGAGGAGCATAGCATAACTCGGAATCAATTAAATCCCAGACTTTTAGATTAGCTCTCATTGCCGTTGCAATAACATCGACTCTCTTTTCTACTCCTTCATAGCCGGCAGCTTGTACCCCCAGTATTTGACCATCTTTGTTAAAAAGAAGTTTGTACATCGTCCTTGTTGCACCAGGATAGTAGTTTGCATGCGAAAATCCAAAAGTAAAAGTTTTCCAGTACGGAATATTTTTCTTGCTAAGAATCTCTTCGCTGCTGCCGGCACAGGCTATTGCCAGGTCAAAAACTTTTACAACTGCTGAACCTATTGTTTTTTTGTAAAAAGAGTTGTACCCGGCTATGTTGTCAGCAATAATTCTTCCCTGCCTGTTAGCCGGCCCGGCAAGAGGCACAAGAGCAGGTTCTCCCGTAACAAAATCCTCAACTTCAACACTGTCACCGCCTGCATAAATATCAGGGTCTGAGGTTTGCATATTTTTGTTAACTTTTATCCCGCCCGTTTTGCCGATATCCAAACCACAGTCTTTTGCCAGAGAGGTTTCCGGTTTTACCCCAACAGCCAGAATAACTATATCATAAGCAACCTTTTTCCCTGACATCAAAACGATTTCTTCTTTTGTAAAAAATTTTACACCATCCGAAAGAATCAGATTTATACCGTGTTCTCTCATTATGTTTTGAGCAAAGGCCGCTGTTTCTTTGTCGACCGGTGGTAAAATATGGGAAGCTTGTTCGATAAGTGTTGTTTTAACCCCATTTAAAAGCGAAAGATTTTCGGCCATTTCTACACCTATGAAACCGCCGCCTATCACAACAGCATTTTTTACATTGTTATTTTTAACAAAGGATTTAATATTTTCAGCATCTTTCAGCATTCTGACAGTAAAAATTTTCGGGTTGTCTGATATACCTTCAATAGGAGGGACGGATGGTCTTGCACCGGGTGCAAGTACAAGTTTGTCATAAGAAAGTTTTTCAAGACCGTTTACTATGACTGTTTTTGATTTTCTGTCTATTTTTGTAACTTCTGCACCCAATTTTATATCAACATTCAAAAGATTTTTGAATTTTTGAATACTTGAAACATGCATAGAGGATTCATTTTCAATAACCCCAGAGCAATAATAAGGAAGTCCGCAGTTTGCAATGGAAATTTCATCTGTTTTTTCCAAAATCAAAATTTCCGCATTGTCATCCAATCTTCTCAATCTTGCTGCGGCACTGGCTCCGCAGGCTCCTCCGCCTATTACAACTATTTTCATATATCACTCCTGTCCTGTTTTTTATCATAACAGTTTATGCTAAAATTATACATAAATTGGAGAAAAATATGAAACTATGTGTTATAGGTACAGGTTATGTAGGTCTGGTAGCAGGAACTTGTCTTGCAGAAATGGGAAATAATGTAATTTGTGTTGACAAGGATGTCGAAAAACTTAAAAACCTTGAAAAAGGCATAGTCCCTATATATGAACCAGGTTTGGAAACCTTGATATTGTCAAATGTCCGAGAAAACAGACTGACTTTTTCTCCGGATATTTCAGATGCCGTAAAAAAGAGTGATGTCTGTTTTATAGCTGTAGGAACACCTCAAAAAGAAGACGGCTCTGCGGACTTGTCCTCAGTATTCGATGTGGCAAAAAGTATTGCCCATGCAATGAACGGTTATAAGGTAGTTGTAAACAAGTCTACCGTACCTGTCGGCACATGTGAAAAAATTGCACTCACAATAAAAGAAAACACAAAATGCGATTTTGATATTGTATCAAATCCTGAATTTTTAAAGCAGGGTGATGCGGTACATGACTTTTTAAAACCCGACAGAGTGATTATCGGTGCAAAAACACAAAATGCCTTTGAAGTAATGCGTGAGATATATTCTTCTTTTTTAAAAACAGGCAACCCTGTTATTGAAATGGACATAAAATCGGCAGAAATGACAAAATATGCCTCAAATGCTTTTCTTGCACTAAAAATTTCTTATGCAAACGAAATCGCTAACATATGTGAGTACGTCGGTGCAAACTCTGAAATGGTCAGAAAAGGAATGTGTTCTGACAAAAGAATAGGCAAAAAGTTTTTGTTTGCAGGTTTGGGATATGGCGGCTCTTGTTTTCCCAAAGACGTAAAAGCACTTATATCCGTAGCAAAAGAAAACGGCTATACGGCAGAGCTTTTAACAGCTACGGACAATATAAATATGAGACAAAGGTATCTTTTTATAAACAAAATATTAAAAAGATACGGCGGGGATATTAAAGGCAAAAAATTTGCTGTTTGGGGCCTGGCTTTCAAGCCTGAAACAAATGATATGAGAGAAGCCCCCTCTATCAATATTATCAATGAATTACTCAAAGCCGGAGCAAGTATTTGTGCATTTGACCCAAAGGCAAAAGAAACCGCAAAAAAAATATTCGGCTCCGAGATTGAATATGCTTCATCATCATACAATGCTTTGAAAGACGCAGATGCTTTGATTTTGGCCACCGAGTGGAACGAGTTTCAAAACCCGGATTTTGATGTTATAAAATCATCATTGAAAGAACCGGTTATTTTTGACGGCAGAAATCAGTACAATCCTGTTATCCTCAAAGAAAAAGGTTTTGAATATCATTGTGTAGGCAGAAAATTATGAAAAAAATCTTGGTAACCGGCGGTGCCGGATTTATCGGCAATCATTTGTGCAGAAGACTTTTGCAGGAAGGCAATAAAGTAATTTGTCTCGACAACTTTTTTACGGGACTTAAAAGACATATTGAGGACCTTTTGTCAAATCCTGATTTTACATTGATAGAACACGACATAGTAGAACCCATTTCTCTTGAATGTAATCAAATATACAATCTTGCATGCCCGGCAAGTCCTCCTCATTACCAGTTTGACCCGGTAAAAACAATGAAAACATCTGTTATCGGGATAATGAATATACTTGATCTTGCAAAAAAGAACAGAGCAACAATCCTCCAAGCATCCACATCCGAAGTATACGGCAACCCTCTTGAACACCCTCAAAATGAAAAATACTGGGGAAATGTAAACCCTATAGGAATCAGAAGCTGCTACGATGAAGGAAAACGTGCCGCAGAAACTCTTATGACGGATTACCACAGACAGTACGGTGTAGATATAAGGATTGTAAGAATTTTCAATACTTACGGGCCAAACATGGATCCCAAAGACGGGCGAGTTGTTTCAAACTGTATCATACAAGCGTTAAATAGCGAAAATATAACAATATACGGTGACGGTTCACAAACCAGAAGTTTTTGCTATGTAGACGACCTTGTTGAGGGTTTGATTCGTATGATGAATAACCAAAATGAGTTTACAGGCCCTGTCAATTTGGGAAATCCCTCAGAAAGAACCGTCCTCGAGCTTGCTAGGGAAATAAAAGAATTGACAGGCTCAAAATCAGAGTTTGTATTTCTGCCTTTACCGTCAGATGACCCGGTAAAAAGGAAACCTGATATCAGCCTTGCACAAAAAGAACTCAATTGGACTCCGTCTACAGACATAACAGACGGTTTAAAAAAGACCATAGAATATTTCAAATCTTTAAAAAACTAAGTCATTCCGTTAATCAATCCCATAATCAATGAAGAACGTACGTTTTTTGTGCTTGAGAGCAATGCACTTGTTGTTTGCATAAGAATTTGATTTTTAACATATTCCGCACTTTCTTTTGCTATATCAGCGTCCATAATTGTAGAACGTGAGGCGGTAAGGTTTTCTATTTTTACCGTTTGAGATTCAATGGCTGACTCCAGACGATTCATTGTTGCACCTATATTTGCAACAGATGTGTTTATTTTTGCCAGCAATTCGTCTATCTGTTCTATATTTTCCAGCGAAGACTCTGCTGAAGAAAAATCAAGTTCAAATCCGTACATGGCAAATTCCAATCTTATGTTTATAAAATCAGAAGGATTTGCACCAACTTGTAGTCTTACATCAAGAGGTTTCGGTGTAATATCATTTACATTCGAGTACTGAGTGATATCTTGTTTAAGTTTTTTTCAAACAGGGGTTACAGGGGGACACCCTGAACTTCGTTTATATTTAAAAAAGCTTTTTTAAATCAGCTTCAAATTCTTTATTTTTATCACAATAATTCCGTATATAATCAGAAAACAATCTTATTCTTTTAAACATTTCTTCACTCATAATATGTTCCATGCGGCAGGCATTTTCAGCCGCTTCAACAGCATCAAGCTGCAAAATGTTTTGCAAAAATTTTGTTAAAACCTCATGTCTCAAAAGTATTTTTTGTGCGGTTTTTTCCCCCTCAACAGTCAATGTCACAGCAGAGTATGGTGCATAGTTTACAAGTCCTTTTTCGCAAAGATTGTTTAGTGCACCTGTGACAGATGCTTTTTTTACATTTAAAATTTTTGCAATATCCGTAACTTTTGCACAGCCTTTCGCCTGTGTCTGTGTATATATTGTTTCCAGATAATCTTCAAGACTTTGAGACAATTTTTCCATTTCTTTATTTTAACATTTTTATTCGCCTTGTGTAAATAAATATGAACAAAGCTTTCTGTTTGTGTAAAAAAATTTTTTATCAGGCTTTTGTCTATTGATGTGCTTTGTTTTAATATTTTAATGGTGAAAATATGATACAAAAAATTTCTTATAATAATTCAATATTTTTAAATCATCCTGCTTTTAAAGCAAACGATAACGAGAAGCAGATTCAGGTTGTAAATTATGCAACGGAAACACAAAAAGCACCATTACCAAGCCTTTTAGCTTATCTAAACAATATAGAAAATCCGAAAATCGTGCAGGTTGAGTATTCAATACCGATAAAAGACCTTGAAACAAAATATTTTACCCAAGCAAAAGATATCATAGAAGATGTCAAAACCAGAGCCGGCAAAGAAGGACAGGTCTTGAACTGGATACAAAAGCTTCCTGAAGAACAAATAAACAGACTGGATGAGATATATTCTCTGGCTGACGCAATGAGACAAAACGGCCCGCAAAAACTTGGTATTATCGGTATAGGCGGTTCAAAACACACTATTGAAAACATGCTCACATTAAATAAAAAAGGTCAAAATGTAGTTTTCCTTTCGGCAGTTGATCCTGATAGTATGGATGCATTTGTTGAAAAACTAGGTGATTTGAGCAAGGCTGTTATCATGGTAGCTTCAAAATCCGGAACTACTTTGGAGCCTAGTACCGGATATGATTATGTAGAAAAAGTATTTTTTGAAAAATTTAAAAACGATTTTTTAAAGAAAGGACTATCAACAGAAGATGCAGAGACAAACGCCCGGCAAGAAGTATCAAAACATTTTGTTTGTATAACAGACAAAGACTTTTCCAAAAGCAAACTGGGACGCATAGCACAGGAAAAAGGATACAAATGCGGTATAATCCATGATGACTGCGGAGGCCGTTTCGGAGCGTTTGATGACCATACACTGGCAGCTCTTGCCTGGAGCGGTATGAGCAAGCGGGATATAAAAAAAATGCTTGAGTCATCACTAAAAGCACAAAAAAGGTTTTTGGACACAAATCTTGACAAAAACATTGCAATGCAAAGGGCTTTGTTCAACACCGACTGTATTTTAAACGGCAAAGTAAACCAGCATGACTATTATTTTTCTGATGTCTTTGAAGGCACAAAACTCTGGAATACCCAGATGAAAAAAGAATCCCATAAAGCAATGTACAAAGTTTCGGCGGATTTAATCGGCCCCGAGTTCCTTCACAATTCAACAGAAAGCGATCTTGATGCTGAAAACAAGACATCTTTTTATACATTTAACAAAATAAGGAATAACCGTTCCGAAAAATACAAAGCATACAATGCATTGATAGATGGTTCGTACAAATCATACAGCGAGCGGCACCCTGTTTCCGTGATTGAATTAAAAGATTTGTCACCGGAGTCAATAGGAGAGTTTGTCGAACTGAAACACTTTGAAACTCTTTATACAGGAATGCTTTTAAGAACGCTTAAAAACAAAACTTCCGTAAAGGATACGCCTGTTTTGCCGGAAGTTTTGCAGCCCAATGTTGATATTTATAAAAAAGAAGTCAAAAAGATTTTAAACCAAAACTAGTGCTAAATTTTAGCCGAAATATTCTTTTTGCAGAAGCTTATCCATTATTGCTTCCATAGCTTGAGAATTCTTTGCAATTTTTTTGACGTCAAAAAGCCTTTCTTCGTCATTTTCATATTGATTTCTCATTTTATCTAATTCCTGGTAGTCAAAGAACTTTCCTCCGCAAGAATAACACTCGTCTATCGTTATTTCTTGTTTTGCACTTACGCTGTTTTTTACCATTTTTGTTCCGCAAAGAGGACATATTCTGTCTTGAGAAGAATCAACTTTTTTAAACTGTTTACCTTTGTATGCATCTTGAAGCTCTGTTATATCTTCGGATTTTTCATCGACTTTATTCAATTCTCTGTTGTCCAGCCAAATACCTCCGCATCCGTCAAGACAGACATCTACCATAAATTGTTGATTTTGAAGAAATACTTTTTTCATCGGAGCACCGCAAGCGGGGCAATTTATTATTTTGTCATTATCTTTCATATTTTTTTCCTTTTTCTTGATGTGTTATTTTTATTTGATTATATCATTTTTTTCTGTTAAAAAAATAAAACAAATGTACGACAATTCTTGATTTATAAATCTATATAAAGTATTGTTGTTGTAGTTAAAATTGTAGGGGTTGGTTATGATTTTTTTTAACAGATATAAAAAGGTAATGTTTGCTTTTTTAATTGTACTGCTGATGGTGTACACGGCATTTTTGTTCGTGCTGCCTAATGTTATAAATTTAAATAACTACAAAGAAGATATAAAAAAAATTGTTACAGATACCTGCAAACTTAATATAGATGCCGATGACATCCGCATAGTAACATCTTGGGATTTGAAAGCCGGCATAAAAATTCAGGATTTTTCTCTTTCATATCCTGACAAGAAAAAGATAGTTTCAGCCAAAGATGCACAAATCAGGATTTCTGTTTTGCCTCTGGTTTTTAAAACTCTTAGAATATCCGATGTTTCTGTAACATCTCCCGATCTAAATTTGGTTTATACTGTCGACAAGAATCTTGATATTGTGAAATATTTTGAAAACAACATGAAAGATTCTGAAACTTCTTCCGATTCCGCTATTGCATTTCCTTTAAATATATCGGACAAACTGCCGGATGTTTCTTTAAAAAACTATAATGTTAAACTGCAAGACGAAAGCACAAAAAACTCAATCAACATTAAAGGTGAAAATTTTACTTTTGACAAAGCTGTCATAAATAAGCATTTTAGGGTTTTGGCTAACGGTGCATTTTTGATAAACGAAAAAGAAAATATAAAGTATAACATAAAAACCTACAGTTTTTGGCCTGTTATGTCTCAAAATTCTGATAAAACTGATGTTTCGGCTATACCGCAGATTGATTTCATAAAAGAACTTGTAAAATATAACCCAAAAGCGGACATAAATGCAGATATCGAATTTAAAAAACATGCCGGACACATTGATGTTTTCGGTGATTTAAATATAGACAAAATAAGTATAAATCTGGACGGGGAAAAACTTCCTGACAGCTATTTTCATTTGAATTCTTCCGGACACAACACAAATATTGATTCAAATTTTTATGTAAGCAGAAACGAAAAAGCAGATTTTAAAGCTCAAATTTCACACGGACACAAAACAAAAGCGGATTTAAATTTAAAGACCGACAAGATAAGCTTTGTTTCGATTCAGAAATTTATAACCGCTATTTTGAATTCTTTAAACATAGAAAATGATATTGCCATGTTTGATTTGAAAGGTTTTATGAATGCGGATTTTTCCGTAAAGACTGATTTAAAGACCTTCGAATCTTCAGGCTTTTTTAAGGTTTTTGACGGTAAAGTAACGCATAAAAAAATACCGTTAAATATAAGAAATGTTGCTGCTGATATAGATTTTTCAAACAACAGTATGAATATAAAACAAGCCGGTGCAATAATTAACAACTCCTCAATAGAAGTAAAAGGCACTATAGACTCAAAAGCGGATGCAGATGTTTCTGTATTGTCAGGCGATATTCAAATAGCACCTTTGTTTAATGCATTTGCCCCTGCTGAAATAAGAAAAGCCTATATCCTTGATAACGGCAAACTTAAAATAAATATTTTGATAAAAGGCTCATTGAAAGACATAGAGCCAAATATTAATATTGATTTAGAGAAACTTTTATTAAAAGACAGAATGAACTCTTTTGTTGTTTCAAATGAGTCTTCCATTGTAAACATAAAAACAAAAGGCACATCTTTCTCCGGCGACATAAATATAAAAGATTCATCGATAAAAATGCCTGCCGCAAAAATTAATTTTAATATTCCGGCAATCGATATTTCTGTTACACCAGATGACATTAATATTGTTCCATTTTCTGCACTTTTGAATTCTTCAAAAATCAACATTTCAGGTTCAATTAAAAATTATATGAAAAAAATGGATATTGATATTCCGATAAAAGGCTCCATTTCTTCAGCGGATATTAAAAAGCTTTTGCCGCCTGAAATGCAGGGATTTGTAAGTGCAAAAGGCTCAATTCCTGTTGCTACTAAAATCACCGGAAATGACAAAAAAATTGAACTCATTGCTCAGGCTCATTCCGATTCAGGAAACCATTTTACACCATTAGCGATAAAAAAAATGATAGGCAAGCCCGGTCTTGTAAATGTGTCTTTGATTTATGAGAATGACAAGTTAAACATAGAAGATGCTTCTTTGTACCTTGCAAACAAAGTCACACTTGCGGACAATTTTTCATACAACAAAAAAGGTGCCGTAAAAATAGCCGGTTTGTCAGGTTCAATTTCTGATTTATCTTCTTATCCTTCTTTAAGAATATTGTTCAGTGTTCCTGAACAACTGCAAGTAAGCAGTTCTGTTCTGCCGAATGCTTCATTAAAAGCAAAAGGTGAAGTAAATATTACAGGGAACACCCAAAAACCGTATTTTAGAGGATTTTTTACAATCAAAGATACAAATCTGTCTGACTTTTTGACAAAAATTCAGGATATGGATTTTGAATTTAACGGGGATATAATTACTGCAAAAATTCAAAACCTTAATATTAACGGAACATCATTCAATGTTGATGCACAAGCTTCTTCAAAACTCGCTGATGTTTTACTTGTAAAGAAAATGACTCTTACTTGTTCAGAGTTCTATACTGACAAATTGTTTGAAGCTATGAATGCTATGAACAAAGTTATGGCTTCATCTTCATCATCAGCTTCTACAGTGAATACAGGCAAGGGTCCTGTTGTACCCGTAAAAATTTCTGACGGGACCATTGATATCCAAAAATTTAAAATGAAACAAGCAGGCGGAGATTTTGTTGCTTCAAACATAACAGGTGATTTTAGCCTTATAAACGATTTGTTTAAGCTTAAAAACCTGAAAGCATCCGTTTATGGCGGGGAAGTTACCGGTGATGTTTCTTACAATCTTGCAACCACTGCCGTAAGTGCGGTTATTAAAGGGAAAAATGTGAATGCAAACAATGCTGTTACTGTTTTTGCAGCACTAAAAGACCAGGTCATAGGAAATGTTGATTTTGACGCCAATGTTAAACTGAAAGGCAGCACATACGAACAACAAATAAAATCTCTTAACGGAAAAATCAACTTTTCTCTAAAAGACGGACAGTTGGGAAGCTTAGGCCGGTTTGAAACATTTTTGAAAGCTGACAACCTGCTTACTGAAAGTTTTATTTCCACCAAAATAGGCAGTCTTGTCAGCACGGTTGCACCGTACAATACCGGAAAATTTTCTTACCTGACAGGAAATTTGGATATTGTTAACGGAATTGCTGAGTTGAATCCCGTAAAAATGTCAGGACCCAATATGTCACTATTGCTTACAGGCAATGTAAATATACTCACAATGATTTCTTCAATACAAATTTTGGGTTCACTGGCTCCGGATATAGTGAGTGCACTTGGTCCGGTTGCAAATTTGTCGGTTGAAAAATTCGCTTCTTATATACCAAAATTCGGAGCGTCTATTGCTTCTGCATTAAATACTTACAATGCGGCTGCAAACAAAAACGAGCTTGAATCTATTCCTGAACTTACTCCCGCAAAAGAGGGTTCTCAATCGTTTAAAGTCATACTAAACGGCAATTTAAACAATCCGGCTTCTGCCGTAAAACGTTTCCAATGGTTAAATACAGCCGAAAAGATTGAACAGGAAGAACAATCTCTACTGCAATCCGTCACGCCTGCTGTTTCTGTTCCGCAAAACAAAGAAGAATTGAAGCAGCAAGTAAAAGAAAGCATACAAAATACTCTTGAAAACAACGAAAAAGTTCAAGAGCTTAAACAAAATAAAGCTGTGCAGACATTCAGCAGCATATACAATTTTTATAAAAATTCGAAAAATAAAAACACACAAACAGAAGAAAGCACAAATCCATAACTTATGTATAAAATCAGCCGAATCAAAATATTAACCTTTATAATTTTAATTTTTACAAGCAGTGTGTTTTCTTCCGTATCCGCACAGGAAATAAAGAAAATCACACTAGAGGATGCTATAGAGCTGGCTTTGTCTAACAATCTTGATTTGCAGTCGGAAAGAATAAATCTTGAACTTGCAAAAAATGACATAAAAACTGCAAACAGATTGCAAAATCCTGAAGTTAATTTTTTCTACAATTACGGTAAAGCCGGTAAAGGCAATCCGCAAATGATAGGAGCTTCAGAGCTAATTGAATTATCAAAAAGAGGGCCGAGAAAAAAACTGGCTCAAGCCGGGTTGTACAAAATGAATCTCGATGTCCGATTAAAAGAATTTGAACTTGAAATGGATGTCAGAGAGACTTATGTTGATTTGGTTGGAGCAAAAACCATACTGAATTATTTGTCAAAACAACAACAGTTAATGCAGGAGTTTTTGCAGATTTCTCAAGAAAAACTGAAAAACAATGAAGTACTGGAAACAGATGTTATACAAGCTCAAATTGCACTAAACAGGATAATTACACAAATTAATTCTGCAAAAGCATCCGTAAATAAAGCAAGGAATGATTTTAACAAAGCATTGAATATCAAACAGGAAAATAATGAATGTCTTTATGATGCTTACGAGGATGAATTACCGGGTGAAACAGTATTTATTGCGTTAAAAACACCTGACTACAAAGAGCAAATGCCGCCGTTTGAAAGAATTTCACAAAAAGCTGTTGAAAAAAGACTTGATGTTCAAACAGCAAAGCAGTTGATAGATATAGCGAAAAAGAATCTTACGGTCGTTTCGCATCAACGTATACCGGATATACAGATTTTTGGAGGTTATGCATATCAGCCGCAAGGATATTCCGATACGGGCGAATTCAGAACAGGTGCATATGCAGGTGCAAACTTAAATAATATTCCGCTTTTTTATACTTTCAAACCGGAAATAAAAAATGCCCAACTGCAAATTGTACGTGCCCAAACAGAATATGAATCTTCAAAGAACAAAGCCCTGAAAGAAATGAACAGTGCTTACGAAAAGTTTTTGGCTTCGCAAACCAATTTGAGATTTTATAAACAAAAATTGATAAAAGATTCGGAAAAACTTATAAACATTTCAAAAAAGAACTATATTGAAGGCAAAACCGATATAGTTTCGCTTATAGTTATGGAACAGTCATATGAAGAGATAATAATCGGATACGTAAACGCTCTTGCTGATTACTATACTGACTGGATTGATTTTCTTCGAACAGTAAACAGTGAAGACTTTGACATATTTGATAATAGTCTTTAATTTTGCCTGTTACTTTGCAAGAAATGAACTTTTTATTTTAGATAATCGTTATAAAAATGTAGAAAATTAAAAAGAAGAGAATAGGAGTTTTTATGAAAAAGAAATTATTGTCATTTTTGATTATCGGCGGATTGTTTGCGGGTATGGGATTGAGTGCGGAATGTTTTGCTGCTCCGGGACATCACAGAGATATAAAAAGCATTCAACACAAAGAATTAAGACACAGACAAGCCCACAAAAAACCTGTCGGAGATGCACACAAAAAACATGCAAAAAAAGCACCGGCCAAAAAGCATCAGGTTATAAAAAAACACCAGCAATCGAGATTTAAAGCTCAGAAGCAACACAAGAAAAATATCAAAAGAGCAGAAAAGAACAACCGAAAAAATATCAAAAACGAGAACAATAACAATCGCCACAACAGATTTTTTCATAAATTTTTCAACCGCAGGTAATTGTTATAATTGTAGATTAAAAGTTTAATAACTTTTAATCTACAAATTGATTTGTTATGGGGGGTATGTTCATTTAAATATTTCTGTATATTTACCTTCTTTAATCAATTTTCTTCCATATTCCATACGTTTTTGGATATCTTCTATTTTTGACATAATGGCTTCATCTTCCGGGTAGAATTTAATTTCTCCCCATTTTGCATTGATGTAATCTTCTGCTACACCGGCATAGTTTGGTAAATCTCTGTTTCTGACTTTTTTTCCGTCAATGATCGTATATTTTTTGTTTTGTTTTTCAAACACATCTTTTGTTAATGTTTTCAGTTTCAATTTGTATTTTGAAAACATGTTTTTCAGTCTTTTGACAAATGTCAATTTTTGATTTGTTATGG
>CALURG010000048.1 GCA_944323115.1 Candidatus Gastranaerophilales bacterium | reverse complement strand
AAATTGTCTGAGGCGGCCTCGTTTATAGAAGTGTACACACTCTGCCGAGTAAATATGCCAGTGGCATATTTGTGAGAGGTAGCGAGTGACGCCACCAGGTAGGGGCATAACATCAGGCTTCGCTTTAGCTCAGCCGATGTTGCAGCCAGTCTAGCATTTTGCGACTCTGCCGAATAATTCTTCGGCACAGTTGCAGCCTACACTGGGGCTGGAAAATTTTATCAATCTGTCTGCCGCAATGATACTGGCTTTCGGGTTAATGTTTCAGTTTCCTCTCGCAGTATTGATATGTGTAAAGTTTGGGCTGGTCAGAGTTTCGACACTCAAACTTGCAAGACCTTATATTATTGTCGGAATTCTGATACTGGCGGCTATATTTACCCCTCCTGATATAGTGAGCCAGCTTATGCTTGGTGTGCCGACTTGGCTTTTGTTTGAAGCAGGTCTTTTTGCAGCATCTTTAATTGAGAAAAAAGAAGAATGTAATTTGCCATAAACAACTATAGCAACAATCTTGTGCAGAAATGCCGGCATTTTAAATACCAAATTAAAAGTCTGTTGCAAAAATTTCGCTAATTTTTTCACATACTAAATTTGCAATTTTTTCATGCTCTGCCGGCTCGTAGTGCAAGCCGTCTTTTTCACTTGTCTTAGCTATTTTATTGAGATTAAGAAAATAGCAGCCGGTCTCTTTTGCTGCTGACTCAAGCAAATCCGGCAGGTATTTTGATTTTTCTATCGAAGATTCGTCAAACATTTGAGAAAAGAAGCTGTTTAGTACATTTTTGCCTATTTCATCAGGTATAAGAACCAAAATATTGGCTTTTGTTTTTTGTTTAATACAGTTAATGATTTTTTTTAAACCCTCAGCTACCTCCAAAGCAGAAAGATTGTAAGCAAACTGCAAATCATTTACACCAAGTGCAATAATTACAAGAGCCAAATCACTATTATGACTTTCAAGATAAGGCATTATAGCCTTGTATCCGGTAAACAACTCCCCTGAAGGATTGTCAGCTATACATGTTCTGTTGTTGCACCCGGCTTCAATTACATTAAATTTGTCTTCAAAATGTTTCTTTAATATACCGCTCCATCTTTGAGTAATTTGATACCTGGAGCCGTCAACCGGAACAAAACCGAATGTATTGCTGTCACCAAAACACAAAATACTTTTCATAACAAAACAATATTTGTGTTATTTATTTTTGTCAAGGCCGTTTAGACTCTTACAACCAAAAACTTTGTATCTTTTTTTGCGATAACAGAATGTTCTATATTTTTTTCAAATATAAATATTTCTTCTTTTTTAACAGGAACAATCTTTAACTCTTTTGAATCTGAAGAATTGCTCATACTGCTGCTGACTGTACATATACAGCTATCACAGCAGACATCAGCATTTTTGTACATCACAAATTCTATCTCTCCTTCAAGCACATAAACAAAAGCATTTACGTCTGATGAGTGTTTTGGCAGGGATTGCCCTTTTTTGAGAGCAAAAAGTACCGCAAAATGTGGAATATTGTCTATCAGAGTAACTTTATTAAAATGTTGCGGATTGTATTCTATTATGTCACAAAGCTTTTGGGATTCTTTTTCTGTCATGTTGTATCCTTTTTTATTTTGACAAATAAAAAATAAAAAAATTCTATAGCTCTTAAAAGCGACATTGGTCTATTAACCGGGTGTTTATATAATGTAACAAATTAGCAAAAAATAATAATACCTGGTTTTAAGAAATTATTATCATGAAGTTTTACAAAATAGTTATTTAATAATAAAATTGGATTGTATATTGAATCCGGATAAAATAAAAGTATGAAAAGAGTAGTATCGGCAAAAGATGCAATAAGTTTGATAAAAGACAACGCGACTATAATGATAGGCGGTTTTTTGGAATGCGGTGCTCCTGATTTGCTCGTAGATGAGCTTGTTAAACAAAAAACCCAAAATTTAACAATGATATCAAACGACACAACATATCCGCATGCAGACAAAGGCAGACTTATTGTAAATAAACAAGTAAAAAAGCTTATTGCTGCACATATAGGCACAAACCCTGAAACAGGAAGACAAATGGAGTCCGGTGAGCTCGATGTTGAACTTGTGCCTATGGGTACTTTGATTGAAAAAATCAGAGCAAAGGGTACGGGACTTGGAGGTGTTTTGACTCCGACAGGGGTTGGCACCGTAATTGAAAAAGACAAAAAAACTATGGAAGTAGACGGCAAAAAGTTTATTTTTGAAAAGCCGTTAGGTGCGGATTTTGCCTTAATATACGGTACTAAAGTCGACAAATTCGGCAATGTTTCATATTACGGCACCACAAGAAACCTTAACACCGTAATGGCAACTGCTGCTGAAACAGTAATTGTTCAGGCAGACGAACTTGTTGATTGCCTTGACCCAAATGAAGTTGTGATACCTGGATTGTTTATTGACTATGTTGTTGTAAAAGGAGAAAAGTAAATGGATTTGACAGCAGAAAAAACATTGCAAAAAAGACAGCAAATCTCCGGATACACAACAAACCCGATTTTTCATTCAAACAAAAAAGAAGGTTTGTCAAAAGAAAAAATTAGAGAAATCATTGCCAAAAGAGCTGCAAAAGAATTTAAAGAAGGAGATGTTGTCACTCTCGGTATCGGATTGCCTACAGCAGTTGCAAATTATGTACCCGAAAATATGCATATTATTTTTCAATCAGAAAACGGCCTTTTGGGTGTAGGCAAAGACCAAAACAAAGAAAACATTGATAAAAGGATTATTAACGCAGGCGGCGGGTATGTTGAAGCTGCTTACGGAGCGTGTTTTTATGATTCACAAATGGCTTTTACAATGATGAGAGGCGGTCATATTGATGCTACTGTGCTCGGTGCGTTACAGGTTGATGAAGACGGCAGCCTTGCCAGCTGGATAATACCCGGCAAAATGGTACCCGGCATGGGTGGTTCAATGGATCTTGTCGTTGGGGCACAGAAAGTTATTGTTGCTATGGAACATACGTCAAAAGGACAGATAAAAATTGTTCAAAAATGTGATTTACCTTTGACAGCATACAAAGAAGTCGATCTTATTATCACAGAACGCTGTGTTTTTGAAGTTACGCACAAAGGTCTTTTGATGACAGAAATAAACCCTATGTTTTCAATGGAAGATATAAAAGAATCAACGGGTGCACATTTCAAAATTGCACAAAACCTGAAATATATGGAAATTTAGTTAATTTAATAATTTTGTAACACAAGGAGTTTACGGTATTAAATCTTTTCAGAAACAGGATTTGCTAGTGATGAATAATACTGAAAAAATGATACTAGACGCACTGCTTGATTTGAAAAACAATCATCAAGTTACAAGTATCAAATGTGAATTTGAAACAGAAGGGACAAGCTTTGATGAAGCGGTTCGACTGAAATCTTTTGCATCTTCCGCAGGTCTTGATTTGTCCGTAAAAATCGGCGGATGTGAAGCAATAAAAGATATGATTGAAGCAAAGATCATAGGTGCAAATACAATTGTTGCCCCAATGATAGAGTCGCCGTATGCTCTGCAAAAGTTTGTAAATGCCTCAAAACAAGTTTTTTGTGAAAAAGAAATTGAAAATACAAATTTTTTTATAAATATAGAAACAATAACGGGTTTTGAAAAATCAGACAGTATATTTAACTCACCTTATTGCGCTTTTATAGACGGAGTCATTCTGGGACGCTCAGATATGGCAGGTTCTCTTGAAATCCGCAAAGAAGAAATAAACAGTGACAAAATGTTTGAAATTGCAAATATTTTATCTGAAAAAGTGTTTAAAAAGGATAAAATATTCGGACTGGGCGGGGGCATATCCTGCAATGCCATACCATTTTTAAAATCTTTAAACCAAAATCATTTGTCAATTTTTGAAACAAGAAAAGTTGTTTTTGATGCACCAAAAGCTCTTGCAGACAGCAACATAAGCGAAGGAATCGTAAAAGCAATAAAATTTGAAATAATGTGGCTTAAAAACAAAAACGGAATTTGCAAATCAGGTTTTCAAAGAGACAAAAAAAGAATAGAAATGCTGGAAAACAGCATACGCACATTTGTGTAAAGGAGTTTTTATGAAACGTATGTTTTTTATAATATTTTTTATGGTTGCTTTTTCCCTTACAGCCGTAGCAGCAAAATACAAAGTTAACACAAGCGGGAAAGTCACTTCTCCTGACGGAAAAGTTCAAAAAGGCAGTGTGTTGATGAACAATTCAAATTTTTACAGGAATTACAACGCACAGTACTACACAGGAACAAAGCAGGTCCTTGTAAATCAGGTCGGAACAATTGATATTGTTATGGATTATTCCGGAAGTATGCTGAATTGGATTAATGCAGCAAAGAGTTCTATGTCACAGATAGTCGCCCAGCTTCCGCCTTCTACACAAATCGGATTTCGGGTTTTTGGACAAAACACCGGTAATAACCCTTACAAACCCAATATGGGCACAATAAAAAACATAGTAAAAGATCGAAACGGCAAGTATAAGGTAAACACAAAAACTGCTGATTATCTGGGTAACATATATGGAGCCTGCTCTGCAACCAGCAGGGTTGCTTCTTTGAGTACAAACAATTCACAAGCCCTTTTAAAAGGTATGAATTCCGTAAAAATCGGAGGAGCAACCCCGTTGACTTACGGATTGGAACAAGCGGTAAATCAAGATTTTGCGGGTCTGTCCACAAATTTCCCCAAGAAAATTGTGTTGATAACTGACGGAGGAGAAAACTGCGGCGGAGATCCTTGTGAATTTGCAAGAAATCTTATGCGGCAAAGAAATGATATTCACATCGATGTTGTTTTGGTTTCTTCATATTCAAAAGAACTAAAATGCATCTCTGATGCAACAGGCGGTGAATTTTACACAACAAGTGATGTCTCCAGCTTTTCCAATATTTTAATTCAATCTATGCAAAGTGTCCCTCAACAAGTAAACACTCCTGTTCAAAAGCAAAAATATGAATTTATAGAAAACTAATTTATATTAACTTCAAAATTTCCGCCGTACATTTTTACTGAAAGCTTCAAAGTCTCATTTCTGTAAGCAACAGGCGGAGTTTTGAATGTCGGTGTCTGCATCATTGCAGCATATACAGCATCGTTTAAACTTTCATTTACAGACTGTTTTGAAAATGTTCTGTTAACAAGATTGCCGGATGCATCTATTTTGAAGGAGACAACACATCCTCCGTCACCGACAACTGATGCAAAGTTTATTTTGGCAGCAATTTTATTTCGCAAAGCTATTTTGTAGCTTAAAAGTTCTTGCTGCAATTGAGCTGTATTGGGCTGTGTGACAGGTTTTGAAGAAGTTTTTTTGTTTTGATTTACCGGTGTTTGAATATTGTTTTTCTGTTTAGAACTTTGTGTTGATTTTATTGCTGTTTGTTTCGGTTTAGCTGTTTGAACCGGTATTGTCTTGACAGTACTTGTTGTATTTGTCTTTTGAACATAATTTTGTACATTTTGTACGGGACTTATTTGTACGGGCGGGGCTGATTTTTCAGTTTTTTTTTCCGTCCATATTTCATTAATAGCCGGAATGTTATTTGTTACAGCTTTTTTGTTTTTTACGGCATTTTGTTTTGGGGCAGTTTCTTGAGACGAATTATCATTGCCGACAAACAGAATTACAAATATAGACAATATTATGCAAATTATAAAAATAACAAGAGAAATTTTATCCTGAACAGAAGTATTTGTGCTTTTGCTGTTTATAAATTTTTTGATTTCTTTTTCTTTCTCTTTTTCTTTTATTTCAACCGGCAGCTCTGTTTGAACAGTTGAAGAAGAAGATGATGATGATGAAGATAAATTGTCTTCCTTTTGCAATATTTCTTCAAAAGTATTGTTTCCGCAGTCACAATACTCCGGTTTTATTTCGTATTCTTGTCCGCAATCAGTGCATCTATACATATTTTATTTCCTTATTTTTTCTGTGTCTTTGTAATCTTCAGGACTGCTGTATTTTGTGGTATCAGAAATTTTCCATCCGCCAATGACAGTTGTGCTTATTCTGTTTGACCCCGCAGGAAAGTTTAAAATATCACGTCCTTGATAACTCTTTATAACAGGAGCAATAAATTGAATAGCATAAGGAGTAAACGCCGGCGTATCTGACCATGTTTGGATGTCACTGACTCTACCGTATTTATCAACATCAAATTTAAATTTAAAAACAGTGCCGTAAGGTACAATAGGCAGATGAACATCATTCATCAATTTATTTTGCAAATCGGAACGCCATTTATTCCATAGTACAATTTCTTGAGCTTCCGTATTGGCAGCGGTTTGTATTGTATTTTGATTTTTTGTAATTATTTTTTCTGCGATCTTTTTTACTTCTTGTTTTTCAACTGTCTTTTGGGGTGAAGTTTTGACAGTCTGTATTGTTTTGGTCACGGCATTTGTTTTTTTATCCGTTGTATTTTTTGCAGGCAGAATTTTCTTTTGCGGCTTTGTATTTTGTTTCGTTTCAAGGATAACTGTCCTTTGTGTTTTTTCGATTCTTACCGCACCTTCAGGCTGAACAATTGTATAAGTCGAATCAAAAATCACAAACTGCCTGTGCATATCCGGTTTAAAAAAGGATATGCACAGCGTAAAAAATAAAATAAAAACAAATATTATACCGAAAATTATTTTGTACAATTTAGTCCCTATCTATTTTTGCAATAAGTTCATCACAAGCATATATTTCAAATTTTGTCTGACTAAGCATATAAGTTTCCGCAATCAAAAGTGCAGTCGGAACAAGTGCTGCAACAGAACTTAAGAACATTCCGCTCAAATCTCCGCCGATTTCCTGCATAAAATATGAAATGTTCATTGAAAATTCAATAAAGATTATGCACAACCCGATAATAAAAGAACGTCTCATTTCCGTGTCAATTTTTTTGATACCCTGAAGTCCGTATATTTCCACGCCGTGCTGTATATAATTGCTGTAACCGTCATTTTTCAGTACATTTGATGACTGAATTTTTTTATTGCAGAAGAAAGCATTTACAAATGCGAAAAATGCAAAAATTATCAAGAAAGTAGCTAACACAAGGAAAATAGGACTGAAACGCAAACCGGAAATTCTTATCCATCCTGCTGCTTCAGGGAAACACATTGCAAGCGTGTTTGAAACTCCGTATGCAAGAAACGGTGCCGTTAAAATCCCAAGTATAATTTCTCCTATTGATTTTAATTGAAGAGTAAACAGTCTGTCTTTGATATTTCTGATTTTTGTATGACTTAAACTGTTGATAAACCTTTCTATCCAGGCTCTGTATTCTTTTAACACAAGTTCAAAATCTTCTCTGTACTCATATTTGTCAAGTTCTTTCGACAATTGGACATTGCTGCTTTTAAAATATCCGCATGCAACAGCAATAGCTGTGCAAGTACCGGTAAAAAACAGTGACATAAAAACCGCAAAAAACGGCATTTCCTTAGGTGAAAGATAGTAAAGCAGGTTAATAACATAGATTGCCGTAAAAAACAGTGAAGATACAACAATAAAAAATTTTTCGGCAATTCTGTTTTGCACGGGAAGAGCTTCCTCTTTGTTTTGGAAAAACAGAAATATTCCCTGTTTGAGAGAAAGGCCTATGCCGTACACAATCAATGAATAGAGAAAAATCAATTTCATATTAACCGGCATTTGAATAATATCTGATGCATTTTTTAAAGGTAGTCCGGTTATATAGTTTGAAAGACCGAAAGCAAGAACAATTGAAGCCGCAAAAAGAGCAATGTGCAAAATTATACCTGTCTTGGAATTCATTGAAATTTTGTGTTTTAAATCATTTATATTGTAGGAAATTTGTTTAATTATTGCCACACGTGCCTCTTCAAGTTCTGTTTTCCGTTTTTCAATTTTTAACCTGGCAGCAGCCTTTACATCATCTCCGTACAAATCTTTCAAGTCCTGTTCCGTAAGTTTTTCTTCGGCAACTTTTGTACAGGCGGAATTGTCAGCCAGTTTTATCGTAATAAAATCATCAGTGCCGTCAATCATCAACTTGCACATTTTTGAAACATCAAGTTTTGCCGGAATCGGTTGACCTTTAAACAAAAACTTTTCACAATTAAAAGGATTCAAAACAGAACAAGTGTTTGTCTGTTTGTCATACTGAACAGTCAGCATAAAATCAAAACCCCAATTGACAGTATAATCACTGCCTTCTTTTGAAGAAATATTTACAAGCTCTTTGTCTGCGAACGTTCTTTCTCCGTTTTTGGTAATTATTGTAAAAGTCATTTTATCCTACCTTCCGATTGCTTCTAAAAGTTTTCTTTGTGATTTATCCACCGTTTGTTCATTTACAAGAACAAGTTTCTTTTCTCCGAGTACGGGGTTTAATTTCATTTTTACGTTATCAAGTTTTTCCGGATCTGCATATACAAACATCATAGAAATTTCCGGTATATATTTTTTCACGTTTTTGACATTTTGCGGCAAAGTATCCCAATCTATCTGCTTGGAGACATCACCTTCATTTTCCAAATCACCTATTACAACAATAGACGGAACATAGCCTTCTTTTTTCATGGTTAAAGAGTGCTCAAAAGCTTTTTTCAAAGCCTCACCGTATGCTGTACCGTATTCTTCGCTGTCATATTTTGTAAATTCTTTCAGAGCATTTGAAATGTTTGAACCGTCAGTCGGTGCACCTTCATATATCAGGTACGAGCTTTCAGACACTTTCAAAATTTTTATGGTATCTTCAGGGTCAAGTATTGCACACACGGATTTTAAATATTTTATTTCTTCATCAAGTTTTGCCTGGTTTGATGCGGATGAATCCACAACAAAGATTATTGCGGCAGGATGAAACTCGTCAATTTTTATATTTTTAATTCCGCAGTATATCAGCTTGAGTACAATTGAACAAACTAATATCAAAATACCAGATATAATCAATCTTTTATTCATCTTAATTTCCTTTAATAACTCAAAACTACATTGAGAGGCTTGCTCAGTTTTACTTCCAAGTCCGTAAATGAAGGTATTTCCGCATCAACACCCCTCTCTGCCGTTGACGAAACAAGAGCTGTTCCGCCTGCTACACTTGCACCTATTACGGCACCTTTTACAAGTGAATCCGATCCGGAAAATATTGCGGCTAACGCCAAACCTACCAGTCCCCCGACTGCTGACCATACAAGAGTCTTTAGTGCAATTCTTTGTATTTTTCCTTCATTTGTTACTTTAAAGTCAATTTCTTCCGTCGAAAGTTCATATACTTTGCCTTTTGGTGTAACAAGTCTTGTAAAAACTATTTGTACAGAACCGTTTCTGGAGGCAACTTTTGCGGGGCTTGCCTGTGTAAGAGAGCCCTCTAAAATACTTCCTTGCTCGGCAACAACACATCCATTGTAGACCCAGTCATTTTTCAAAACCGCAACAACTCTGTCTCCTTCTTTTGCTATTGCTGTATTTATTGCAGTCTGCAAATACACATCAAGCATTGTACCTTTTTCTATTTTCCCTACAAATCCTTTTAGTGTTGTTGTTTCTGCTGTGTTTTTTACAGACGGAGTAATTGTCGAAATATTTTTCGAAGGTTGTTCAAAAGAATATGTTTTTGTCTCACCTGTTTTTGTTTTTTGTACTATGTTTGCAAAATTCGTCAAATGAGTCTCATTTTCCGATTGTTCATAAACTATATCTTGTTTTTTCAGATTTTTTAAAAACAACTTATTCAACTTTTTGCCGGATTTGTCTGAATCAAAATAATAAAACAGATTTTGACCGCTTTGCTGTAAAACTATCGAGGCATATTTTTCCGGATTTTTGGAAGATACCGCGTAGACGGAATAAACGGAATTTTTGTTTTTTATACTGTATTCTTTTTCAGCAAGAATGTCTTCCGCTTGTTTTATCATATCGTCTTTTTTGACATTTTTAATATAATACAACTCGCTAAAAGCAAAGCAGCAATTTGATGACAAGCCGTACAAAAATACTATTAACAGTGCAAAAAACTTTTTCAGCAATTATTTAACCTCAACTTTTGTAGTGGTAATTTCTTTATTTATAACAGCATTTCCGTTGGTATCAATTTTTAGCAGATATTCTATAACACTTATTTCAAATGGTTTATGCATATCCGGTTTTACAAAACAAAAAGCAGCTGTTGATAAGACAATAAGGATAACAAAAAATATACCAATGGCATTTAGATTTGATTGTTTCATAAAAATTTTATGCTCCACTTTTATGAAATTATACTATAAAACCGGTGTTTCTCTCAATATATTCGGATACAACTTTACATAAATCTCTTTTATTGATATACAGATCATCCGGTGTTTCTCAAATATGCTTATAACACTATCCCGCATCTAATCCGGTATTAGAGCTGCTGCCGGGCTCCTCAGGCGGCAATTGTCATTTTCTTTAAAACAAACAAAAAAGATTGCTAAAAATTTAGCAATCTTTTTTATTAAAACACCTGAAACTATTTGGAAATTCGTCCCGGTACAACCACCCCGCCTTTGAGATTCTTTTTGTAGAATTCAACGTGCGGTTGAAGTACGCTGTCAAGAACTTCTGGGAATGCTTTGTTTGTCATAATTTTTTCAACAATTTCCTGATATACAGTCGCAAAAGCTCTGAGCTGTGTCATTGCACCTGCGGCTGACGGAGTAAGTCCCATACCGTTTGTTTTAATGTGTTCAACAAAAGTAGCACCGGTCACTTCATAAGATTTTGAAAGTGCACCAATGTATGCATCTGCATTTTCTTTGCATACACCGTTGTCAACCGGAACAGTAAGTGCAAAAACGAGTTTGTTAGCCGGATTAAAGTGTGCTTCTGCACTGTGATGCATAGCATCAGGTACTTTTGCAACCTGTTTAAGCGTATCTTTTACCGACTCGTTTTGCATTTGTGCATGCCAGTATACGGTATTTTCAAAAATTGCACCCATATACTGATGAACAGAAGCTTCTATACCGTTGAGTTTTGCATCAGCCCAGAAGATACCTTCTTTGAGTGCGTCATTGATTTCTAAATCGGAAGACAACGAAAGTTCTGACATTTCCTGTGCAGATTCGAGCATTGCTTTCATATCTTCTTTTTTCATGCCTGCATAAGCAAGTGCAAATAAAGCGTGGTCATCAAAAGCAGAAAATCTGCCGCCGACGTCATCATGGATGTATAAATCGCCAAGCCAGTTGTTTTCGATTGAAGTTCTTCTGAGTTCACTTTTTTGGTCATTTGCATCTGTTACTGCAATAAAATGTTTATGTGCAGCAATTTTTGCATCTTCTTCCGATTTGCCCTGTGCTTTGTATGCATCAATAAGCATATCAAGAACTCTTAAAAAGCCGTCTTTTGTTTCAAAAGTCGAGCCTGATTTTGAAGCAATCATAAAGTTTGATTTTGTAACATCATTACCGAGTCTGTACAGAAACCTCACGAGACTGGCAGAATCAACGTCAGAATAAAATTCAATTGCATCGTGGCGAACATTCAAACCGTTGATTGAGAGCATGTGTTCAACTGTGTGTTTTGAACCGCCGATACCCATTACGCTCAATATTTCTGCGTTTGTGCTGCTTTTAAGTTTTTGAGCAAGGTCATAGATTTCATCCACTCTTTTAAGCTGTTCCTGAGGCAGATTTACCCAGTTTAAAAACTGACCTGGTTTGTTTGCTCTTTTTGAAAATTCGCTTACAAAATCGGTAACTTTTGATGTATATTTCGAAAAATCAACACCAAAAAAGTTTGTCGTAATATCTGAATTTTTTGTTAACACTATTTTTCTCCTTTTTATCTGATAAATTTTTAATCACTTTCCGCAACTACATCTGTGAGAAGCTCTCCGTAACTGTTAAAGTGACCGGAAGTTTCTTCGATAATGTATTTCAAATCGGGTTTGCCTTCTATTGCCTGTTGTGCACAATCAAAGGCTTCTTCCAAATCTTTGAATTCTTTCACAAGGGTTTTTGTTAAATCTGCACCTCTTTTTTGCGTATAAACTTGAAACATAAAACCAACTCCTTTTTCTCTTTGTATTTATGATAGTACAAAAGAAACAAAAATTCTTTATCAAATTAAAAAGATATTAAGATTAAATTTATGTAAAAATATTGATGATAAAATAAAAGCATAAAAACTGGATTGATATACAAGAAGAGGAAGTTATGCATAAACTAATAATATCTGTTGTTTTATTGCTATTATGTCAGACATGCGTGTTTTCGGCAGATATGACACAAATAGAAAAAGAACAAAACATTCAGCAACAAATCAGTGATATCGGAACAAAACTGCTGAATGCAAATAAAATAGATAAACGTATAGTTTTTGCCTATGACGAGGCAGAAAAGAAAGCACTCCTAAAAATTGACCCTGCAATCACTTCAAGACAGGTCATTTTGTATGACGGGGATTACAAATACATAGAAAATGAAGACGAACTTGCAGCTTATCTTGCAAGAAAAATTCTGATTGCTTTCAAATCTTATGACGGCATTTTTAACGGATATATGGGAGCTTTTCAGTTAAAAGCGGCACCGAAAAAATTTGAACTTGTGGCAGACAAAAGAGCTGTTGATTTTATGGTGAATGCCGGTTATCATCCGGTCGGATTAATTACTTTAATTCAAAAAAGCTGTCCGCAAAAACGTTTTGACAGATTCTCAAGCAAAAATCTTACATCCAAACGACTGGCTCATATTTATGAATACATTTACACAAAATATCCTTATTACCTTGCCAACAATCCGTATTTTGAAAGCGAACCCTATCAAAATTTCCTTCTTACATCAATAGAAAACAGAAGGATGTTTGAACAAAAAGTTAAGACAGGTTCAAAGGAAGAGATAGAATATGAATAAGATACAAACATTTCTACTGAGCTTGTTTTTGTTGGTTATGGGTGCATCAAATTCTTTTGCTGCGGAAATTTTGAATGACAATCTTGTAGATACAACTTTAAAAGATAAAAATTTGCAAAAACCTCCCGTAAATAAGCATTACAACTATGCAAGCACCAGACGTATACCTATCAGACTTGCAATCATAGCAGATATAAAATCAGAAAAAGATATAACAGAAGGTCAGACTGTTGTATTTAGAGCATTGAACGACATCTGGCATAACAGGCAGCCTATTTTAAAAAAAGATGATTTAGTTCAGGCAAAAGTAGAAACGATTATAAAAAGCGGTATGAACGGAATACCTGCAAGCATAATATTCGGAGATTTTAAATTTGACAATATCGAAAGCAGCCGAGTTCTCGATGAGTATGAAAAATTCGGCCAAGACAGAAGTCTTTGGGTTTATCCAATGAAATGGGCATTGACCATACTGCCTCCCAGCGGGAGCTTGACAAACTTTATCAAAGGCGGACATGCAAAACTAAAAACAAATGAAGTGATTGAACTGTATTATTATCCTGATTGGAATTAGTTTATGTGTCATACAAATCAGGTTTCTCTTGAATGCAAGTAAAACCCTGCTCGTGTATCTTACATAAATTACAGCAATATTTGTGTTCCTACCATGAGCCTGTGTGAATCAGGTCTGTCTTGATTTTGGCAGAATATGTAGTTGAATATAAGTTTTAGAGCCTGACCTTTTAGGTAATAGTTTGTTCCGAGCGTATATTCAGTCCTTTTATCACCCGCTTTATGCCTGTCGGCATCGAAAACATCATACCTTGCAAGTAACTCTATTTTTTTTGTTAATCTGTATCCGATTGTTGCAAAAAAACCTTGAGATTTTTTGTCAGTCAAACCCGTACCGCCGTTTGAACCGTCTGCTTGAGCATATTCCAGTTTTGTCCAAAACTTTTTGTAGTCATATCCAAGATAAGCACCGGATACAAAGTAGCTCATATTATGTTTTTCACCGGAAGAAAGCCCGCCGCCGGCAACAAGTTTTCCGTATCTTCCGTCAGTTTTACCTAATGGTTTTATATTTGTCCAGGCGTTGACTTCATGACCCGGAAAAAATGATGTAAAGTTAGTCGAAGAGCTGTAAACACCCACATCATAATCAACAAGTGAATAATCACCCCTGACACGTAAACCGAATTTACGAATGTTTGATAAATTCCTTGCTATCTGCGAGCGGTTAACAAAAGACAGAGTATAGGGAGACTGTGTACCTTCTATCCCTACTCCCGTTCTGGAATTTCCGACAAGAATACTCGTATTTTTTACCCTGTGGGTTTCTACATACAAATCCTGAAAAAACGGCCCCATAAAAGGAACATCTTCTCTTCGAGTCGGATCAAGCATTATCCTGAAATTTTCTTTGCCTCCTTTAAACTTTCCGTCAATAAGAATGTTTATTAATCCGACATTAAAATTTGAATCGGTATCTCCTTTTTCGGGTATTTGTGTTGAAAAATTCATTTGATATGCCGACCACAGATGTAAACTTTCCAAAGGTCCTTTTTCAAAATTGAATGTAAGCTGATCTTTTAGCAGCTGTGAAGGTACATTTGTTTTTTCAATTTCCAAATTATAAATATCTTTTGCGGTTTTTGCCAAAATGTTGTACAAAAAAAATCCGTGTTCGGCTTCTTCAACAGACATATTTTTCTGAGCTTCTGGTGCCTTTTGGGCATCTATAAGAGGGCCTTGCTTTTTTTTGTAAATACTTTTGTCACTAACATTTTTTACAGGGTCATCGTCATCTTCTTCTTCATCCAGAACCGTATCAAAAAAAGTCCCTTCTTTACTTAAATCAAGAGCAATAAACTCTTGTGACTGCGGATAAACAGGCAAAATTGACAAAAACGCAAGTATAAATGATATAAAAAACTCAATCTTTTTCACGGTTTTTCTATTATAGCTCAAGTATATTTTTTAATCAGCAGATTTTATAAAAATTTTATAATATTATTGTTTCAATGTTTTTGGTTGTATCTCTTGGCTTAGTTTTGGTATAATGGCAAAAGTAAACGGGCAGGAGTTTTTAAATTGGCGGAAGAATTTAAAGAATACTTGGAAAACATCAAATTTGATAAGTATCTGATAAAATTAAAATCTAAATTTAAAAACAAAAAAATTATAATATACGGTGCTGGAGCCCTTTTTCAGTATATTAACAAGCATTATGATTTGTCAGAATTTAATATTATCGGGATTTCAGACGCAAAATTTCTTATGGAGCATGAAGGACAAGATTTTGACGGATACAAAATTATTCCAAAAGAAAAAATGAAAGAATATAATCCGGATATAGTGCTTATTGCAACTCAAAAATATATATCAATTGTAGAAGATTTTGCTTTGAATATATTTAAAAACTCAAAAACCAAAGTATTTCCGCTTGCAAGAATAAGTTTTTGGAAATTACTAAAAGAAATTTGGAGCTGCTGATGTATATTCCATACGAAAAAATAGGAACATTCCTTGCAGCATTCTTGCCTGATATGTTGAAAAAAAATGTAAAAAAATTTTTTATCGAACAAAAAACTCTTGCAAATTGCAGATACATTGATAAAAATTCAACAAAAGTTCTGAAAAAACTAAAAAAAGAAATAAAAAAAAGAAAGCTGAAAGTTGCTTTTTATGTCTATGATGAAACAAAGTGGAAATTACAGTCTCTATATGATTTATTTGCCTCAGATGAACATTTTGAACCTGTAATTTTAGTTACAAAAAATTGTTCCCCAAAAGACAACTGCAATTACCAATCGGCAGAAAATGCAGAAAAAGTGTATTCGTTTTTTAAAGATAAAGGTTTAAATACTAAATATGCTTATGATTGCGAAAACAATAAGTTCATTCCTTTTGAGCACTTCAAACCGGATATAATTTTTTATCAGCACCCTTGGTACGTTGAAACAACACAGGGACCTGTAGTCTGTTCAAAATTTGCACTGACATATTATGTTCCTTATTATCTTCCAAGTACCACAGCACCCAATGATTATTACCTGCGTTTTCACAGATATGTGCACAAATACTATGTGTTGAATGAATATCTAAAAAAAAGATACACAAAACTAATGAAGAACAAGGGGAAAAATCTTTGTGTAGCAGGCTCTCCGCAGTTAGACTACTTTTATTTGAACAAACAAAATGAACATAGAGAATATGTGATTTATGCCCCGCATTGGACAGTAAACCACGAAACAACAATTGCCTATTCAACATTTTTACAAACAGGAAAAATCATACTGGAATTTGCTCAAAATCACCCCGAAATCAAATGGATATTTAAGCCTCATCCGCTGTTAAAATCCGCTCTGCTTGTTAACAGATATCTAACAGAAAAAGAAGTAAATGATTATTATGAACAATGGAAAAAAATAGGAATATATCATGATTCCGGAGATTATCTGAACCTGTTTGAAAAATCCTATGCAATGATTACAGACTGCGGCTCTTTTATGACGGAATTTTTTATGACAAAAATGCCTCTTATAAGGCTTGTCTCTCCCGATACGCCTCCGTTTGATAAATTTATGGAAGAAATTATGCAGACTTTTTATAATATTCACAATGAAAATGAACTTTCACAAGTTCTAAATACAGTTGTGTTAAAAAAAGAAGACCCTCTTAAAGAAAAAAGGCTTAAGGTATTAAAAAATTCAGGCCTAAATAAAAACTACGCAGCTTTAAATATACTTAATGATATAAAAAGCGAATTGGAAACAACAAACAATGACTAAAGTATCCGTAATAATTCCTGTATACAATTCCGAAAAATATCTTTCAAAATGTCTTGAAAGTTGTATAGACCAAACATTGAAAGACATTGAAATTATTTGTATAAATTCAAAATCTACAGATAAAAGCCAAGAAATTTTAATACAATTTGCCCAAAAAGACAGCAGAATAAAAGTTTTAAACAAACAAAAACTTTTGGCCGGAGAAGCAAGAAATGAAGGCGTGAAAGCAGCATCCGGAGAATACATTATTTTTTTGGATTCTGATGACTGGTTTGAAAAAGATGCATTGGAAATCTTGTATAACAAAATAAACAAAGACAATTCAGATGTGATACTTTTCAATGCATACAATTACTATGAAAAGACAGGAACAAAAAGTTTTTACAACTTTGTTTCTCCATACTTTTACAAAACAGGCAAAGAATGTTTTTCTCCCCTTGAAATCAGTGATGTGATTTTTGATACAAATCCTCTTGCTTTTAAAATGTATAATAAAAACTTCTGGACAGAAAACAAAATCGAATACTCTAAACATAAATTTACCGAAGATGCACTGCCATTTTTTAAAGTTTTGGTTAACGCAAAAAAAATAAGTATCGAACAAAAGCCTTTATACAACTACAGACACCACAAAGAAAGCTTTATGGCGAATTTTAGCAAACACTTTAAAGATATGTTTGACGTGTATTACATTTGTGAAAAAGAAATATTAAACAGCCAAAATGCCGAACAATATATTGACTCCTTTCTTAAAAACAGAATAAACCACATATTGTTCCAGTATACTCATCTGGACTTTTCCTGGAAAAAAAGTTATTACTACGAAATGAGAAAACTTTTCAAACATATTCTGAAAAAATACGGAAACGATATTGTCGAAAAAAATACACAATTCAAAAGAATAAATGGAATTATTAAATATCCGTACCACGTCGAAATGTTGCTGCATCAGATTACACTATTTCGTGTCCTGATAAATGCTTATCTTGTCTAACCTTTATAAAATTACTCTTGTACATGATTTAATGCTTTTTCAAGAATATCTTTCACATGATAATCATCCAAAGCATAATATACATTTTTTCCCCGCTTTTGTGCCCGTACGAGCTTAGCAGTCCTTAGTACCTTGAGTTGGTGCGATACAGCTGATTTTGTCATATTCAAAAGTACAGCCAGGTCACCAACGCACATTTCACTTTCTTCAAGTGCCCACAAAAGCTGAATTCTCGTGCCGTCGCCCATTACCTTAAAAAAGTCGGACAATTCGTACAATGTGTTCATCTCGGGCATGTTTGGTCTGACTTTGTTTACTATATCTATGTTTATTGCTTCGCAATCCGTTCGTTTTATATCCATATTAATATTCTATCACAAATGAACAGTTGTTCAACTGTATTAAGAATGTAAACATTTTGATTTTGTTCACTTGACAATTGAACAGTTACTCAACTATAATAGTAATATAATTGAACAATTATTCAACCGAAAGGATAGAATAATGTGCGAGCACCACTGCTGTAATGAACATGAACACAAACACGGAGCTTCTCCAATGAAAAGAGTAATCATTGCTTTTGTAATTACTGTTGCTGCTATGATTATTGCTTTGCCTTTATGGCTCAAGATGCTGGCTTTTCTTTCTGCATATCTGCTATCTGGCGGCGATGTTCTTTTAAGGGCACTGAAAAATATTTTTAAAGGCGAAGTTTTTGATGAAAACTTTCTTATGGGCATAGCAACTCTGGGTGCTTTTGCAATAGGAGAGTACCCCGAAGCCGTAATGGTAATGGTTCTTTATCAAACCGGTGAATATTTTCAGCATCGTGCTGTTGAAAAATCAAAAAAGTCTATCTCTGATTTGATGGACATAAGACCTGATTATGCAAACCTTGCAACAGCAGACGGTTTAAAAAAGGTTTCGCCGACTGATGTAAAAATCGATGATATGATTGTTGTAAAAACAGGAGAAAAAATCCCGCTTGACGGAGTTGTTATTGAGGGAGAAGCTGCTGTTGACACTTCCGCACTGACAGGAGAATCTGCTTTGCGTTCTTTAAAAGCCGGTAACGAGACACTAAGCGGCTGCATCAATACAAACGGCTTTTTGAAAATCAGGGTAACAAAACCGTTTGGTGAATCTACCGTTTCCAAAATTCTCAAACTTGTTGAAAATGCAAGTGCCAAAAAGGCAAAGACAGAAAACTTTATTACAAAATTTGCAAGGTATTACACTCCCGCAGTTGTTGCAGGTGCAGTTCTTCTTGCCGTTGTCCCTCCGTTAATTCTCGATGGTGCGGTATTTTCAGTATGGTTTCAAAGAGCGTTGACTTTTCTGGTAATCTCCTGTCCGTGTGCACTGGTAATCTCTATTCCGCTCAGCTTTTTTGC
>CALURG010000047.1 GCA_944323115.1 Candidatus Gastranaerophilales bacterium | reverse complement strand
CAAGTTTCATCCCGCAAACTATACTTGACAATTCCCTGAGGCTGTTGTCATTTTTTAATGCATCAATTGCCAATTTTACAAAATTTATTGCATTTTTGTCTTTAATTATTTTTTTGACTTCTTTCATTATATAAATTATGTTTTGTTTGGCTTCTATGTCTACAGAGTTTTTTATTATTTTTTCTTTTCCGTTGGGATAGAACACGACTATTTTTGTTGTTTTGTTATCTTCAAAATATTCTACGAACACAGGTTTGTTTATTAATTTTGCTGTTTTTGCCATGCATTTATCACTTGAATTTGGCGGTAAATCTTTTTTATTTACCTGATTGGGGTGTAGTTCAACAATTTTGTGGTTTGTATTATTTTTGTTTGAATTTACAAGAAAGGCAGTTGTGTTGTCGGTACCTGTTAAAGCACCTTCATATTCATCGATTAAAAATTCAAAATCAAAGAGTTCTTTTGGAGAGATGTCGAGGGCGATGCATAATTTTTCAAGAGTTTTGCATGAGGGGAAGTGCTCACCCGTTTCAATTTTTGATAGTTGTCTTGAGTGGATGCCGATTATTTCGGAGAGTTCTTCTTGAGTTATATTTCTTAATTTTCTTAATAGTTTTATGTTGCTGCCGACACCTGATTTAAAATTTGCCATAACGCGTCCTCACACCAAGTATATAGGCCTTAAACGATTAATTTAATGATTCAAAACAACTAAATAAAATCAAATATAGGATTGACTTAGGCGTTTTACGACGTATCATGTAAAAAAGTACAGTGTAATACGCTGTACAGGTCGATACTTTCTCATATTATTATTTTTTGTTCATGATTTTAATTCATAACAAAGAAAAGTTAAGTTAAATTTTTTGTCAACAGCAACCTTGTAATTTTGAAAATACCCTAAAAACTTGTGCGTAAATATAGTATAGTGTTCAAAGTCTTGTAATATTAATTTGTAATCGATATTCGATAAAAATTGTGGTTTTTTCATACACTCTATATGTTTGACTTTATGCTTGCCAAAAGCAATACCTTTTGTGGCAATAAAAGGATTTATACCAAATTGACAGAAAATTGATTTATACTTTCTTGGTTTTAGGTGAAATCTTAAATAAGCAGTGATTTTGTTCAAAAAAAACAACCTCCCAAAAAAGGAGGTTGTTTTAAGTTTTTGCTAAGCAATCAGACTATTTTCTGTAAAGAACTTCTGATTGAGTTAAATCGCCAGGTACTGCTCTTTGAGGGTAAACAGCGATAGTAAAGATATCGTATACAGCCTCTGTAGATGTAGTAACTTTGTTAGGACCTTTCATACCGTTTACGTCAACAGTTACATTTGCACAAATGTTAGTATCAGCATTTCCTTTTGCAATTTCACAGCTGCCAGCACCAGCAGTAGCTTTAAAGAACATACCGTCTGCTGTATAAAGTTCATAACTACCTGCCTTTTGAGACATAACATTCAATCTTTGAGTCATAAGATTAAAGAAACTTGTACCTTGATAGTCAGTACCATCCATACCATCAAGAGCATAGTTCAAAGTAACTGCCTGGTTTATCATAGAAACTGCTTTTTTGAAAGCTGCTTTGTATTCCTGTTGAGATGTGCTTTGCATCAATGACGGAATTGTCATAGCTGCAATTACACCGATAATCATCAATGTAACCAGAACTTCCGCTAAAGTAAAACCAGATTTTTTGTTCATAAGATCCTCTACTTTCTTATTTTTAATTAGATTCTTTTAATTAAGCGTATAGTTATTACGTTTATTTATTATTTCAATAATATAAATCATTATGAAAAAAAAAGCAATACTGTATGTTATTTAATTTCAAAATTTTTAAGGAAATCAAAATTTTCAGGTTAAACATTGTCAAGATAGTATTACACCGGTATATTTCAAGCAATTTTGTAATCTATTCCGCACTGTTTGAACAAATCGTTATAAAATTCTTTATTTCTTAGTACATCTGTTTTTTTTAATGACATACTAAAACCTTTTTTAAACCCGAAAGATTTATCTTTGTACAAATTCGACTCAAGAATATCGTTTATATATCTGTTTGTAAGCTTTTCAATAGCCTGTAATGTTTTTTCATCATTATTTTTAAGCAGCATTTTATACAAGTTCTCTGATTTTTTCTGATAATCAAAGATAAAAGGTGTATCTTTGCTGCCGATTTCTTTGAGACAGTAATAAGCTTCTACTGAATCCGCAAATCTGGGTTTAAAACCGCATTTTGCATGAAAAAATACCGCATCACCGAGTGAGTAGAGTTTTATTTCTTTCATGTTGTTTTCCAGCATCATTATTATATTGGCCAGATGCATTTTTGTTCCGTAACGAAATTTTCTGCGTTTGGTCTCATCCCACACATCCATAGAACCGTTAAATATAATTTTTGTGTTTGGTGCAAAGATAAAATTATTTTCCGCAAGCAGTGCTTTTTCCGTCATAATTGCGGAATGAAAAGAATTTTTGTTCTTGCTTTTGTTGTTTATGGCAAGATAAGTGTTTTGGTCGTTTTGAAATGTTGCAGTGACGGGGATTTTATACCCATTGCAGTTTTTTAGAGGGATTTGTTTAAAAGATATTATTCTGTTTATCATATTTTGTAATCAATTCCATGTTTTTTGTACAGTTCATTAAAAAAATCTTTGTTTTCTTTTATGGTTTTCATATCCAATATCATTGCAATATTTTCTGATATAGGATGCCCTTTTCCGTTGTTTCCTTCTTTTAATGCTCTTTCCAAATACCGCATCAAAAGTTTGTTTGTTCTGCCGCAAAAATCATTTACGTTTTTATTTTTCTTTTGGGAGCTTTCTTTTAACATTTTTTGAGCATTCAAAGACAAATCACAAAAATTTTGTGAAGAGTCATTTGTTATGGCTTTTAAAACATTATCGGCTTCTTCAACAGACTGTATTGCCGGTTTAAATTTATATTTGCTGTGAAAATAAATTGCGGAATTTTTGGAGTATATTTTTATGGAATTAAGCTTGTTTTCTATCATTTCCATGATACTTGCAAGTCTCATTAGTTCGCCGAATCTGTAATTTTTGCGTCTGTATTCCATATTTACAATCATGTTTTCTCCAAACAAGGATTTGTTTGCAAGGTTTATCGAAAAAATATTTAATGCAAATATCTTGTTCATATTATTTTTTATCTCAACGACAAAATTGTTAAATCTGCCGTCGTTACTTTTTCGAACAGCCAAAAAAAGATTTTTTAAAATGTCATTTTCTACGGGAATATCAGAAAAAACTTTTGTGGTGTTGTATTTGTCAAATTTTTTCCATTCCGGTTTGATTAGTGTATGAAATGTATTAATTTTTAGGGGTAAAGTTTTCATACCCGCATGAAATATCAAAAATAAAAATTTTTGCTACTTTGATAAATTTTGTATATCCGGCGTATCTAACCCGATACTTTCTTCACCGGTCAACTGTGCACGGCTGCCGGGTAA
>CALURG010000046.1 GCA_944323115.1 Candidatus Gastranaerophilales bacterium | reverse complement strand
AACACGGACCTATCGCCATGCTCGATGAAACCATGCCGGTACTTGCAATATTGATGCCGGGAAGTATTGTATACGAAAAAGTTCTTTCAAATGCGGAAGAAGCAAAAGCAAGAAACGCCAGAATGATAGCCCTGACTTCGGCAGATGACCCGCATCTTCAGGATGTATTTGAATACATTTTGAAAGTCCCTGCGGTTGATGAATATCTGTCACCGGTCATAGCATCTGTTCCTTTGCAGCTTCTTGCTTATTACATTGCAGAATTTCTCGGCAAAGATGTTGACCAGCCGAGAAACCTTGCAAAATCAGTTACGGTGGAATAATGATAACCACAAAACAAATTGAAATTCCAAAAACCGGAAATTTGACAAGCGATTATATAGAAACAGAATTGTCAAAAATTAATATAGAACCGCTTAGATGGGCTATTGTGGATGTTTTAAAGGACAAATATGTTTTGTCTGTTTCGTATGATGGAAGGTTTTTATATAGTAAATAAATTTTGTGTTTCAAAAAGACATCCAGATGTAATTGTAAAATTTTAAAATCTTTCGTTTGAGCGGGCGTCTATATATTTTTTTACACCGTTTGAGATTATTAAATCAGGCTCAGTATAAACAAATTCTTGCAGCTTTGCCATCCCTTCATCATCTTTTCCCTGTTCGATGAGTATCAGTCCTACCATAATTTGAGACAGAGGGTTTTTTTTGCTTTCTCTTTTATAATATTTTAGTTTCTGTTCAAGAATTTTTTGTCTTTTAAAAGTAATTGTCAAATCTTCGTAGAGTGTAAAATTCATCGGATTCCGTTTTATTGCACGCTGCAAAGTGTCTTGTGCCAAAGCCGGGTAGCCTATCTTCATATAACAGTTTGCCAGATTTGCATAATATACGGAACTTGCTTGTGTGTCAGGGTCAAGCAGCACAGCCATTTGAAATTCTTTGATGGCAGGAGCATAGTATCTGTCCTGCATATAAATCACTCCACGATTGTTGTGGTCAACGGCATTACGCTGGGCATCAATTTTTACCACCTCAATTTTTGCCTGTGCGGCAAGAGGAATAAAAATCAAACTTAATACTACAAGAAATTTAGCAAAGTACAATTTCCTGACCTTCTTTTGGTATAAAACAACTTTCACAATTTTCAGTATAATGATTTTCTATATTTTGTAAAAATTCATCATTGTAATTCGGATCCAGATGGAAAAATGCCAGAGATTTAGCTTTTGCCTGCGAGAAAGTTTCAAGAGCCATGTCAAATGTGGAATGACCGTATCCTTGTTTTGAAAAATAAGAATTCAGGTATTCTTCTGTAGTATATTGTGCGTCATGGATAAGCAAATCTGTATTTCTTGCAAAAAGTACAAGTTTTTTGTTCGCCCCGACAAAACCTTCCGTATCAGTTGCATAAACAAGAGATTTGTTTTTGTAGGCTATCCTGTATATCATCACTCCGTCTTTCGGATGTGAGTTTGACCTTAGACAGCTTACGACAACTTCTTCTCCCTCTGGCTCATAATCATCATCGGATTGAATTTTTATTAACTCCGGTTCATCATCGTTGTTGTTAAAAACGAGAGCAAAGTTGTCATTTATTTCATAAAAACTTATTTTTGCACTTAAATCATTTAAACCAAGCGGGAATGATTTTTCAAACGCTATTTTCGAAATTGTTTCATCAAGATTGTCTTCATATTCGGAAAAACCAACTATGTTTACTTTTGATGTGTTTATATGTAGAGGTTTAAAAAACGGCAGTCCTTGAATGTGGTCACTGTGAACATGACTTAAAAGAACGGTTGCACTTATAGGTGATTTGTGAAATTCCGCAACATAATCTTTCATAAGGTCATTGCCTGATTTTATTATGCCTGTGCCTGCATCCAGAATGATGAGATGTCCGTTTACATTTACTTCTACACAAGCTGTGTTTCCGCCGTATTCAAGAAAATTGAAATCAGGTGTCGGATGACTGCCCCTTACTCCTCGAAACTGTACAATAAATTTACCTTTTGAATCTCTCATATATAAACACCGGTCTTTCTTTCCGTTACATATTTTTTCGGATATTCTGTTTTATTATGTTATTGTAACTTATTTTTCAAGAATAACAATCCCGTTTCTGTCTGATTCTTCTCCTCTATATGTGGATGAAGAAAAAGTCAGAAGCTTAGCTTTTTTTTGAATTTCTTTCAAATTTGTTTCTCTAAAATCAAAGTTGAAAACAACCTGATTTTTCATATTGTTTACCGTGACAATCCTGAAAGCACACGGATATGTTACAAGAGACGGTGTACTTACGTGAAGTATATGGCCTTCTTTGTATATCTTTGCAGCATGATAGTGTCCTGAAAAAACAGCTATAGGCATTTGATATTTGTCAAGGATATCTTTAAACTCCTGTGCATTTTTTAATCTGTGATGAAAACTCGGAAAAGGCTCCCTCAAAGGATGGTGTAAAAAAATTAAAGGCACCTGGTTTGCTTTCTGTGCTTCAGAAAGTTCTCCATCCAGCCAGGTTAATTGCTCCTCCGGTAGTTCTCCGTTGGCCGTGACTCTGCTGTCTACGGTTGCATCAAGCACTATTACTCTGTATCCGGGCTTCGGGACAAACGAGTAGTATTGCTTTTCAAATTTCATATTTTTATTACGTTTTTTTATGTAATTAAAATATTTTTCCTTTTTAAAACTTGTACCCACAGCCGCATCATGATTTCCGAAAGCAAAGTACCATTTGTAGTTTAACTTGTTCATTCTGTCACAAGCTTCTTCAACAAGCTGTTTCTGAGGTTTATCGGCCAAATCTCCTGTGACGATGACAAAATCAAGGTTTGGAACAGAATTTATTTGTTCAATTTCGTCTTCAAAAAGTTCTTTGGAATGTGAAAGTACCTTGTAGCTTGTATCTACTGTTTTGTCGGATAAATGAACATCAGAAATATGTGCAAATTTAAGAGTGTCTGCATAAGACAATGCATTTACGCCAAAGTATACAAACACCGCAAACAAACACCAATATATGATTCTGCTGAAAAAACCTTTTTTCTTTTTATTTTTTTTCATTCCGTTCTCCTTCGTCAATGCGTGTGAGAAAGATTAATTTTATATTGTTTTAAAAATTGTTTTCATTTGCCGCTTCGACAACCTGACTGATTATATCATCCTCAAAATTTGTTTCACAATTCACCAGCTGCATGAGATATTCGATATTCCCGGCAGGGCCTTTTATAGGAGAAAATGTAAGCTCTTTAGGGTAAAGTCCTATGGATTTTGCATAGTTTAGCACATCTTCTATAACTTTTTTGTGCGTGCTTTTTTCTCTTACTACTCCGTTTTTACCTACAAGTTCCTTGCCTGCTTCAAATTGTGGTTTTATCAAAGAAACAATTTCCTGTTTTTCGGGGTTCATAAGATTTTTTATATTTTCAAGAACTTTGGTGATAGAAATAAATGACAAATCCATTGCACAAAAATCCGGTAAAATATCTTTTTCGTCATAAATTTCAGACTTTGAGCAGTTTTTTATATTTGTTCTTTCTACCACTTTTACTCTGTTGTCATTTCTTAATTTCCATGCAATTTGACCGTATCCCACATCGACCGCATAAACGTATTTTGCATTGTTTTGAAGCATACAGTCTGTAAATCCGCCTGTTGACGCTCCGGCATCAAGACAGATTCTACCGGACAAATCTATATGGAAGCTTTTTACCGCTTTATCAAGCTTGAGCCCGCCTCTTGAAACAAAAGGAAGTGATTTTATTTCTATTTTTGTATTCTCTTTTAATTCCAGCAAATAACCGGCTTTTGTTATGATTTCATCATTAATTTTGACATCACCCGCCATGATGGCACCCTGTGCCTTGCTTTTTGTGTCAAAATAGCCTTTTTCTGTAAGAATTTTATCCAAACGCTGCTTGTTCTTCGCCATAATTCTATTATCTCACAGATATTTTAGTATACAAAAAATACTGCTCTTTCGGTCAATGAAAACTGATATGACTTCAAGTATTTTGAATAAAACAATGATATGGAGGTAACAATATGCATAAAAAACACGAAGAAATCTGTAAAATGACCAAAGATACAAAACATGCTCAGGAATTTTTTAAACAAATGCTTGCATTTACAGTAAGTCCTGACAGACTGAAACATATGATGGAAAAACATTTGGAAGATTATACTCTTGTAGATTTAAGAGAATATGATGACTATATAAAAGGTCATATTCCTTTTGCCGTTCATGTGCCTTATGACCAGCTTGAAGAACAAATGGTTCAATTTTCAAAAGACAAAATAAATGTTTTGTACGGTTATTCGCCTTTTTGCCAGCTTAGCAAAAAAGCGGCGTACCACCTTGCAAGTGAAGGATATCCCGTCAGAGAACTTTTAGGCGGATTTAAAAGCTGGAAAAAGCGGGATTTCGACATCGTTGAAAATGATGTTGAAGATTATCCGGGATAGACTTTTTGTGAAAAGCTTTTATATAAAGTGTTTTGGGTAGTTTGTTAAGAAATATGAAGCAAGTTTGAGTCATTTTGGCAATTATTTACTCAATAAATACTTTATATATATACGAGAGATAAATTAAGAGAGAAAAAGTTTAAAACTAATTTATAAATACACACTGACCTACCACACTAACCTACACTTACACTTACTTACACACGAGGAATCAAACAAGATTCGACGGGATTCATTACGAATCCCTTTTTTTTGTGTAAATTTACGGATTTAATCTTTTTATAACTGTCTTACAACTCCTGTGACTACACCAAAAATTGTTAAAACCTCTTTGGGTTCAATTATCGGGTATTCAGGATTTTCCGGTTGCAGCCAAATTTTTCCGTTTTTTTGACGGTAGGTTTTTAGGGTATAGCCGTTATCTATATACGCCAGCACAATATCCCCGTCTTTTGCTGTTTGTGTCTTTTTGACGACAACTTTATCTCCGTCAAAAATACCTGCATTTATCATCGAATCACCAGAAACACTAAAAACAAATACTGTGGGATTGTCCAAATCAAAACTTTGATCCAGTGATACTCTTTTTTCTATAGAGTCTTCCGCAACAGTAGCAAACCCTGCTCTAACTGAAGATGTAAACATAATTGCACCGAAATATTCAGGATTTATGAAAAATTTTCCGTTTTTTTCTTTAATAAGGTTCTGTTCTTTAAGCTTATTAAAATACTGCCATACAGAATTTTTATGCTTAAACCCAAAGTCTTTTGCAATGTATTCAAAGCTTGGCAGCGGTTCTTTTCCGTAAATTTTTTTTAAGTTTTCAAAGAAAGTTTTTTGTTTTTCACTTAACATATAAAATTTTTCCTCTATAATTATTATAGACGTACGTCCATAAAAAATCAATAATGTAAATAAAAATAAAAAAATTTTTTAATATGCTAAAATAATTTGTCAGTAAATTACAGGCACAACATGGTATCACAAGTTATTACATCTACAGTATTAGGTATAGAATCGTATAAAATCCTCGTTGAGGTTGATTTGGTGCAGTCAATTCCTGCCGTTGTAATCGTCGGACTGCCTGATGCAGCTATCTCTGAAGCAAAAGAAAGAGTACGTTCTGCCATAAAAAATTCTGGCTATAGCTTTCCGAACCAAAAAGTCGTAGTAAATCTTGCACCTGCTGATATAAAAAAAGTAGGGACAAACTATGATTTACCGATTGCTATGGGAATTCTTGCCCGTGACGGTATAGTAGACGAAAATGAAATGAAAGATACCGCATTTCTCGGTGAATTGTCTTTAGACGGTTCATTAAGAGCGGTAAACGGAGTGCTGCCTATAGTTTCCGGGTTGAAAGAATTCGGAATAAAAAACGTAGTTGTGCCAAAAGAAAATGCCAAAGAAGCTGCTCTTATCCCTGATATAAAAGTACTTTCGGCGGAAACGCTAAAAGATGTTGTCTGCCATTTCAGCGTTAACAAAGATGAAGTCAAAAAACTTGAAGTTTGTGAAGTGGATATAGAAGACTATTTGAATGAATATACAACAACAAGATACGAATTTGATTTCAAAGATGTGAAAGGACAGCTTAAGGCTAAAAAAGCACTGGAAATTGCGGCGGCCGGCGGACATAATATTCTTATGTCGGGGCCTCCTGGCTCAGGCAAAACTCTTCTTGCAAAAAGCTTTGCGTCTATTCTTCCTCCTTTGGAACTGGAAGAGGCAATAGAATTGACAAAAATATACAGTGTGGCCGGGCTTTTGCATCCTGACAACCCGCTTGTAAACAAAAGGCCGTTCAGATCTGTGCATCATACCGCTTCGGCAATCGGTATTATAGGAGGAGGTTCGAATCCGAAACCCGGTGAAATTACACTTGCTCACAGGGGTGTTTTGTTTCTTGACGAGATTGTGGAATTTCCGAGAAATGTTCTCGAAGTCTTAAGACAGCCGTTAGAAGACGGTGAAGTCGTAATTTCAAGGGCCCAAACACGTGTTTCTTATCCTGCCGATTTTATGCTTCTTGGTGCGATGAATCCTTGTCCTTGCGGGTATCTTGGAGACAGCCAAAAACAGTGTACTTGTAACGACTTTCAGATTCAAAGATACCGTTCCAGGCTGTCAGGGCCTCTTCTTGACAGAATTGATATCCAGATTGAAGTTCCGAGACTCAGTCCTGAAGAGCTTTTGAACACAAATATAAAATCGGAAACATCCGCCCAAATCCGAGAAAGGGTTGTAAAAGCACGCAAAATTCAAGCAGAAAGATATAAAAACTATCCCATATTTACAAATTCTCAATTGACAGCCGAATATATAAAGATTTTTTGCCGGCTTGATGAAAAGAGTGAAAATCTGCTCAGAAACGCCATATCAAAATTTAATCTTTCAGGCCGTTCTTATGACAGAATTTTAAAACTTGCCAGAACAATTGCCGATTTGGAAGGGGCAAAAAATATTGAAAGTGCTCATATTGCTCAAGCATTGCAGTACAGAAACTTTGTTGAGAATGATACTGTCTAATCAGAAATTGCGGCAGTGACAGGCAGCTTTCCTCCTATGCCGACAGCACTGCCGGCAGCAGAGTATTTTTTATCACAAATTTTTTTGACAATATAAAAACAGAGCTTTGAAAAATCAAAGCCCTGTTTTTCGGTGTAATTTAGATTATTGGCACAATTGCCAAAACTCACTACTTACCGCATCCGCAATCGTTGTTGCAATCGCAAGGTGTGCTTTGTGCACAAGGGTCACACGGTTGAACCGGTGCCGCACAACCTGTACAAGAATTGCAGCCAAAAGCAACTGTTACATTTTCTCTCGGGTTTACGGAAGTAATTCTGTTGCCTTTAGGATCTACCAGGTAAGCTACTTCATCACCCGTAGTTTGGAGCAGGCCCATTGTTCCTGACAGAGCTGTTCTTGTCAAATCAATAGGTGCCTTAACAAGTGCTTTTGAGGCATCCATCAAGCTTCTGCCGGCTGCTGGCAATTGTCCTTGCAAGGTTTCGCCAAGAGTCAGGCCTACACCGTCTGATACGTGTTCAACAGCGTTTCCGGCTGCAATTACTGCACCGCCGACTGTTCTGCCGATTGTACCGACAATGCTTCCTGCCCAAGAGAACGGTGCTTCTATTACTCTTGCAAAGAAATTTGGTTTTTTATCAGATTTAACTTGTGCAGTCAAAACCTGTTGAGGCAAATCTGCTTTGCAGTCGTGACATTGGATTCTTTCAAACGAAAGTTTCAAGCCGCCTTTGCAGTTGTTTGACGGTCTGTCGACTTCAGTAACCTTACCGTAAACTTTTGAACCCGCAGGGAATGTTTGACCGTTTATACAAACGGATTCTGTTGTTTTTGCTGCAAATCTGTCACCAATATTGGCATGTTTTGCGTTGATTTCGTCTTCAAATTTTAAGCAAAGTGTAGGAATTGTCACAACTTCGTCTTTTGCGACAAATGCTGCACCGCCTGTACATCCGCAGTCAGGTGCGGTGTATGCTACATCTTTTTTTGAATAGCCCATAGCGACTCTTACGGATTCAAGCATAGAAGCTACATCAGCACGGCTTGCATCTTTACAAGCTTGAATTTCGTTCGGATTCGGAACATCTTTTAATGCACCTGATTCAATAGCTTTTGCTACAGGAATTTTTGCCCATGCCGGAACTTTATTTCCGTCACAGTATTTGCTTAAAATTTCATCGGCTTTGCAGTTATCCATTTCGCAAGGAATGCCTTTGGCTAATGCGACCATAGCTTCCGCTCTGGAGACAGGCTTGTTGGGTTTAAACAAATCATTCGGGTAGCCGTCCATAATGCCGTTTGCTACGGCTGTATTTATGGCTTGGTTAGCCCAGTGGTCTGCCGGAACATCTTTGAATGTTTTTTTCGGGCAGCCGCAGCCTCTGAGGTTAAAACCGTTTACGGCCATAGAAGCTATTTCTGCACGGGTTACGGGCAGATTGGGTTTAAATGTTCTGTCAGGGTAGCCTGCTACAACTTTGTTTTCAGCAAGCAAGTTAATATCGCAGCCTGCCCAGAATCCTGCCGGTACATCTTCAAAAGATGATGCACTGGTAATAGGTGATGCACCTCCTGTTATAGGCGGGTTGTAAGGCACGATACTGCGTTTTATTACTTCCATGCCTGAAGAAGTCTGCATTTCAACCGGACATCCGGTATTTGCCACTGGGGCAGCACCGCCTGTGATAATTTGGTCAAGATTGAAGTTTGTCTGGCCCAATACAGGCATGTTAGAAGCAGCACCTGTTGTAATACCTTCACCACAGCCGCATCCGCAAGCCGGAACATCGGATACCATTACACCTTGAGACGGAGCAATAGGACATCCGCAGCTTGAACTTTCACCGATAATAACATTGTTTGCTTGAGAGCCAACCATTTGGCTGTCTGAATAAATATTTGCAGGGTAAGCATAATGCTGCTGAGATAATGACTTTCCGTCAATTTGCGAAGCACAAACTGATTGGACTACTGGCTGACAGTCGCATGGTGGTGCTACTGCTTCACAAGGGTTGCAAGGGTCTACCGGTGCACAAGTGTTACAGGGGTCACATGGTGCAGCTGCACCTGTATTACATCCGCAATCCGGTGCCGGAGTACAAGGGCAAACCGCCGTGTCAGGAGTGACGTCTGCCTGACATCCGGATAACGGGCATGCAGCAAGTTTTGACATATCTAAATTTGAAATATCTATGTTGCTTGCAATCCCCGAGTTCATTGTACCTGCCATCAAACCTATTGTCAGGGCTGCGGCAAGTGTAAGTTTGTTAATTGTCATCTTTCCCTCCTTAATTAAACAAACTAAAATTGGATTTTATATGGACTTTTAAGATACATACAAATTCAAATCCAATTTACGATAATTGACATCTTATGTTGCATTATTACGGTGAAACCTTTAAAAAAACATTGCCAAAAAAGGTTACCTTTACGGGCTATTTAAATTTTAGGATTATAATATTTTGTTTAAAATATCGAAAAAAGTTGTCTTTAAAGACTTTTGGAATAAGAAAAATGAAAAACTCAACTGCTGTGACTTTATCAACTATTCATGGGGTTACAATTGTTACAAAAATAGTATATAATATAAGTAGAATATACTTCACAATGTGTTACTAAGTAAAAGAATAGAGTAAAAGATGTCTTTTGAAATTAATGGTCCGAGTCCGAAATTTGGTATTCAAGAAGCCCAGAACATGAAAAATAACGGCGGCGGCGGAAACCTTGGATACTTTCAACGCAGAAAAAAAGAAGAAAAAAAGAAGAAAAGTGAAATAGATATTTTTCAGTTTCAAGATGAAAACGACGAATTTATCCCGGAAGAAAATATTGAAACCCAAAGTGTTTTACAAAAAGCAGCGGATTTTATAAAAGCTTTCAAAAAACCAAGACATTCATAAAAAAGCTCCAAAATTTTGGAGCTTTTTTATCAAAATTATTTTATTATGCATATATGCGTCTTGCAGTTAAATCGCCATTTCCCATACAGCTAAGACCTTGTCCGTCAGGAGAAGATGGAGGAAAGAATCTTTTTGCATCTTCAATATCAGCTGCTACTGATGTAATTTTGTTTGAGCTAAATAAATTTGATTCTTTTGCAATAGGGCGAACTATAGGTTGTGTTTCTTTTGATCCTATTGAACCGGTCTTTTGAATCGATTGGAACATATTTATTTTTGGAATTTCAAAACCCATAATTTTCCTTTTTAACTAAAACTCTATACTTTAATAAAAACATCAGAGTTTAAAAAATTGCCAATTTTTTAATAAAGTTTACAAATAGTAATATTTTTTTTGAGATAATACACTTATGAAAATTCAAAAGTTTAAAGTTGAAGAGTGGATGAATGAGTACGAAAAGTACTGCAAGTACGATTTGGGCAATACTACAGTCAATACTCTTACGGCAGATGAACTTTTTGAGATTTGTAATATTGAAAAAAATGAATTTTTAAACACTCTTTTTACACAGCCGTTAGGATACGGGTATATAGAAGGAAATCCCGATTTAAAAAAAGGGATTTCAAAATTGTATAAAACCGTCTGTCCGGAAGAAATACTCACAACAACCGGTGCAGCAGGGGCAAATCATTTGGTTTTTTATTCTCTTGTAGAGCCTTCGGATGAAGTAATTTCCGTTATTCCGACTTATCAGCAGCTTTATTCCATACCTGCTTCTTTTGGTGCGGATGTAAAACCTTTACATCTTAAATTTGAAAACAATTTTTTGCCTGACATTGATGAACTAAAGTCTCTTGTTACAGACAACACAAAACTCATTTGCATAAACAATCCGAACAATCCGACCGGTGCTTTGATGAATGAAAAAGTTTTAAGAAAGATTGTTGATATAGCAAAAAGTGTTAATGCTTATGTTCTCTGTGATGAAGTATACAGAGGACTGAACCAAAAGGAAGAAGAAACACCTTCAATAGCGGATTTGTATGAAAAAGGCATCAGTACTTCGAGTATGTCAAAAACATTTTCTCTTGCCGGTTTGAGGCTCGGATGGATAACGGCAAAAGATAAAAATCTTTTTGAGAAAATAATTTCTCACAGGCAGTATTCCCTTATATCCTGTTCTTTGGTTGATGAGGCAGTTGCGGCGTTGGCTGTGAATAATGCAGAAAAAATAATTGCAAGAAACAAAAAAACAATAAGAGAAAATCTTGAAATTCTTGATGAATGGGTGAATGGAGAAAAACATGTTTATTACATCAAGCCGCAAGCAGGAACAACGGCTTTGATTTATTATGATTCGGACATAAAATCTACCGAGTTGTGTGACAAACTTGCGAAAGAAAAAGGTATTTTCTTGACACCGGGTGATTGTTTTGAACAAGAAAAATGTTTTCGTATCGGATTTTGCAAAGATAAAGAACAATTGAAGCTCGGTTTGAATGAGATAAGCAGGCTATTGCAATCAAAGGATTTTTAGGCAAAAATTACATCATGCAAACAGAAGACAAAAAAGAATTTTCGAACAAGGTTAATATTCTAAAGGCTCTTGCTATACTGCTTGTTGTTTCGGGGCATCTTGAATTCTCTTTGTTTGGTATGTTTACGCCTTATTCTTTTCAGCTTGCTTTGTTTTTCTTTATTTCGGGATACTTGTTTAAAGAAAAATATCTGGACGATATAGTGACATTTATCCAAAGAAGGGTAAAAAGCTTGCTGGTTCCGTATTATTTGTACAACGCTTTTTATCTTGTTGTGACGGTTTTGATATTTAAACTGACCGGAAAGTTCTGGGGAATGCCGGTGAGTTTGAAAAACTTTTTTATCACCCCGTTTTTGAACGGCCACCAGTTTGATTTGTCTTGTCCTTTGTGGTTTGTGACACAACTGTTTATGACAATGATTGTATTTCTATTCCTTTTTAGGGTATTGAAAAAAACAAATGATAGTCCCAAGTTTCATCTTTGTGTTTTTACATTACTCGGGGTATTTGCAATACCTCTTTCAAAAATAATTCATCTTGATGCTTTTACTTTGATTGTTGTCAGGACGATGTTTTCATTGTTTTTTGTTTATCTTGGGTATTATTACAGGCATTTTGTGGAAGATAAAATTGACATATTCACATATAAATGGTTCTGGTCAATTATTGTTGTCCAGTCAATATTGTGGCTTTTTAACAGAGACTTTGATCCTGAGCATGGTATAGGCCTTAGTTATGTACTTGTTTGGGCAAGGTTTGACGAGCAGCTTATTGTACCTTTTGTTACGGCAGTTACGGGTATTTGGGCGTCTTTGTGGGTGTTAAAAGTTACATATCCCTATTTGAAAGATTCCAAGTTTGTAAGGCTTATGGGGGAAAACACATACCATATTATGGCTAATCATCTGCTTGTTATGTATATTATCACGGCCATTTTTCTTTATACCAACGGAATTCCGATAACAGAAAGAGCAAAACACGATATTTATTGGATTTACAATCCCGTGCAGACTACTTATTTGTACTTTGTTTTGACGATGTTTATTTGCACATATGTTGGTGCCGGACAAAAGTGGGTTTGGAAAAAATTTTCTGGTATAAACAAAGATTGAGGAAAAAATTTATACAATTTTGTCTAATTTAAATTTTGGATTATAATGTAACTATGATAGAAATGAAGGTAATGGGAATAGCTCTTGATACGAGGACAGGGTCCCCTATTGTTGTTTTGCACGACAAAGACAACAGAAAGGCACTGCCTATTTGGATTGGTTCGGCAGAAGCAAGTGCTATTATAAGAAAAATAGAAAATATTTCTGTTTCACGGCCTATGACTCATGATTTGGTAATTGAAATTGTAGAAAAAACAGGATATTCAATAAGCCGTGTGGAAATTAATGACGTAGAAAAAGAAACATATTACGCAATAATATATCTTCAAAAAGAAATCGATGGAAAACTGGAAGAAATTGAGATAGATGCCAGACCGTCCGATGCGATAGCTATTGCCATAAGAGTAGATGCTCCTATATTTGTTACGGCAAATGTCCTTGCAAATGGCTCCGTTTCCTGTGACAGTGCACGTGATGAGGAAGAGGCAAAGGAATTTCGGGATTTTATACAGACAATAAAACCTTCTGATTTTGAAAAACTAATAAAACATGACAAAGAATCCGATCAGTAATTTTGTTGTTTTAAATATGTATTACTGCTTAATATTTATTCAACTTTTTGGCATGATTTTTTCAAACACAAATTCTTTTTGTTATTAATATGAAATGCTTGGCGGTTAGTTTTTTTAAGATGCAACGAATACTATACATAGTCTATACTCCGTATGCTTGTTGACATTTCATTGTGTTGCACACTAAAATAGTTGAAGATAGTGAACTAAAGGAGAAATATTATTAGCAGAGATTTTTCAGGCGGTAAAGAACAAGCCTTAATTAACAGAAATATTAGATTTAAAGAAGTCAGATTGATAGGCAGCGAGGGTGAAAATTTTGGAGTGATATCCACAATTGAAGCACAAAAATTGGCCGATGAAAAAGATCTCGATTTGGTAGTTGTTTCTCCAAACCAAAATCCTCCCGTAGCGAAAATTATGAACTACGGAAAGTATAAATACGAAATGGAAAAAAAGGCAAAAGAAGCCAAGAAAAAACAACATACCGTTGAAGTTAAAGAAATTAAAATCAGATATAAAATAGATGTGCATGATTACAATGTAAGAATTAAAAATATTAAAAAATTTATTTCACAAGGGGACAAGGTTAAGATTGTCATTATGCTTAGAGGCCGTGAGATGCAGCATACGGAATTGGCATTTGACTTGGCAAACAGATTTTTGAAAGACCTTGAAAATGAGCCGATTAATGTGGAAAGAAAACCTTCTATGGAAGGCAGAAACCTTATTATAATATTGGCACCTTCAAATTAGTCTGTTTTACTTTATATCTTGTCTGTTATATCATTTAGGTAAGGTTACACTACGTTATACTGAATAATTTTTTATTTCAGGAATACCTGAAAAACAGGTAAATCAAATTAATAACAGAAAAGACAGGGATAAAATGGACAGTTCAAAATTAAGAAATATAGCCATCATCGCACACGTTGACCATGGTAAAACAACACTTGTGGATTGTATGTTAAAACAGTGCGGTGTTTTTAGGCAAAACGAAGTTGTACAAGAAAGAGTTCTCGACAGCAATGATTTGGAAAGAGAAAGAGGAATAACAATCTTTGCAAAAAATGTTTCCGTGCACTACAAAGGCTATAAAATAAATATTGTAGACACACCCGGCCACGCTGATTTTGGCGGTGAAGTGGAACGTGTTTTGGGCATGGTTGACGGTGCATTGCTCATCGTAGATGCAGCGGAAGGTCCGATGCCTCAGACCAGATTTGTTTTACAAAAAGCTTTGGAACTCGGTATCAGGGTTATAGTTGTTATTAATAAAATTGACAAACCCGCAGCCGATCCGGATGAGGCTTTGAATAAGGTGTTTGATTTATTTACGGAATTGACAGATGATGAGTATCTGCTTGATTTTCCGGTTATTTATTCAAGCAGTCTGCACGGGTTTGCAAAAAAAGAACTGACAGACGAATCAAAAGATATTATCCCGCTTTTGGACTGTATCATAGAAAATGTAAAACCGCCTATAGCAGATGCATCACAAGATTTACAGTTCCATGTTACAACTTTGGATTACAACGAATATGTAGGGCGTATTGCCATAGGCAGAATAGTGAACGGTTCCATGAAATCTCAGGAACAAGTCAGTCATATACATACAGACGGTTCTGTTACAAGAGGGAAAATCATAAAACTTTTCGGCTTTGAAGATTTGGGCCGTGTGGAAATTAAAGAGGCTCATGCCGGAGATATTGTCGGCATTGCGGGTTTCCCTGACATTCAGATAGGTGAAACCATTGCCTGCCTTGAAAATCCTAAAGCTCTACCTTTGATAAAAATTGACGAGCCTACATTGCAGATGAATTTTTCCGTAAACAACAGTCCTTTTGCAGGTCAGGAAGGCAAATTTGTTACATCAAGACAATTGAGAAAAAGACTTTATCAGGAACTTGAAAAAAATGTTTCGCTTCGTGTAGAAGATACTGATTCTACTGATGTTTTCAAAGTTTCAGGAAGAGGCGAATTGCATTTGAGTATTCTTATAGAAACAATGCGTCGTGAAGGTTATGAATTTCAGGTATCAAAACCCGAAGTTATATACAAAACTATTGATGAGCAGTTATATGAACCTTTTGAAGATTTGCTCATTGATGTACCGGAAGAATGTGCAGGCAGCTGTATAGAAAAACTTGCGGGAAGAAAAGGCGAAATGCTTGAAATGCAAGCAGTAGGCACACGTTCTAAAATGAGATTTTTGATACCTTCAAGAGGGCTTATCGGCTTCAGAGGTGAGTTCATCAGAATGACCAGAGGCGAAGGTATAATGAATCATACTTTTGCGGAATACAAGCCTTATGCCGGAGACATAAACCGCCAGAGAATGGGTTCTCTTGTTGCGTTTGAAGACGGTGAGGCGGTTCCTTATGCATTGGCACAATTTGAAGACAGAGGGGTGTTCTTTGTTGTACCGAAAACCAGAGTGTACAGAGGGATGATTGTCGGAGAGTGCAATCGAGCACAAGATATTGCGGTCAATGTTTGTAAAACAAAAAAACTTACAAATATGAGAACGGCCACAGCGGATGTTATGGTTACTTTGCAGGCACCAAGACTGCTTTCATTAGAAGAATGTCTTGAATACATTTCTGATGATGAACTGGTTGAAGTTACTCCTAAAAACATCAGAATGAGAAAATATGATCTTGTAAAACTCAGATAAAAATACACTAAACGATGGATATTCTCAAGGTAAAAAGTGTGAAATTATAGTACTAGGTAAGAACTGGGATATTATAATCACAATTTAACTTGGGAGAGGTAAGTTTTGAATTTTTCAGCAATAATTGCACTTTTTGCAGCCGTTTTTCTAATATTGATTTCACACAAGACAGACGGTGCTTCAATGGTGTCATTGTTGCAGCCTTCTGCGGTAATGATTGTTTTGGGCGGAACTTTTTGTGCGGCAATAGTAAACTTTAAACCCTCCACTTTAATGAATGCTCTTAGGTCTTCAGTAGATGTATTTTTAGAAAAACCACCCTCAAATAAGGTTATTGACGAAATAATTTTTCTTGCTCATCAAGCCAGAGTTAAAGGTTTGTTTTCTTTGAACAATTTTATTGACAATATACAGGATCCTTTTTTGAAAAGGGGAGTTCAGCTGTCTCTCGATTTTAATAATCCTCAGATGATTTATGACATATTAAAAGCAGAAATTTCATATGACGAAGAGGAAGAACTTATAAATTCCCGTGTTTTTGAAGCACTTGGCGGATATGCTCCTACTTTTGGTATTGTAGGTGCAGTATTCGGATTGATTCAAATTATGGGCTACATTGAACAGCCTGATATTTTGGCACAGGGGATTGCTGTTGCCTTTGTTTCAACACTTTACGGTGTAGGTTTTGCAAACCTTTTGTTTCTGCCTGTTGCAGGCAAGCTGAAAATGAATTTGCGGGAAAAAGTTCTTTTGAAAGAAGTGGTTCTTCAAGGTATTGTTTCCATTCAAATGGAAGAATCGCCTATGGTTATAGAAGAAAAGCTTCTTGCTTACTTAAAATATCACAACAGAAACCACATGATAAATGAAGCTAGTGACAAAAATTTTCAAAAAAAAAGATTGTATGGTAGCAGACAATGAAAAATGATTATTATTCAAATTCCAATGACTATATAAACCGCTGGGTTATCTCTTATGCTGATTTTGTGACTATGCTCTTGGCATTGTTTATGGTAATGTTTGCAACCAGTCATATGGGAGCAACAAAAGTTAAAGATGTTAACAAATCTATTCAGAAAGTATTTACAAATCAAACAGTAATACAAGAAACAAAAAATTTACAAAATGAAGAAAATGTTAAGAATGTTGAAACACAAACAAAAGAACAAAATATTTTGGAAGAGTCCGGAAAGACTATACTGGATGGCAAAGACGGGATACTTGATTCAGCACAGGTGATGGAACAGATAAAACAAGATCTTGATGTTAATACGTCGATAAAAGTGCTGAAATCCGACAGGGGTGTGGTTATCAGGCTAAATGATACTATGCTTTTTGATCCCGGTTCTGCTATAATAAAATCAGAAGCAATGAATACTTTGCAAAAAATTGCTTCTACATTGGAAAAATTTCAAAACCCGATAGTCATAGAGGGGCATACAGACTCAATGCCTATCAGAAATGAAAGATATCCGTCAAACTGGGAGCTTTCTACCGCAAGAGCAACAAATATCATTAAGTACATGACAGACAAATATAAGTTTCCGCCAAGCAGACTTTCTGCTGTAGGATACGGAGAATATATGCCTCTTGAAAACAATGATACACCCATAGGACGTGCAAAAAACATAAGAGTGGATATAATAGTACTAAGTTCAGAAAAAAAGAATTAAAAGGTTGGAGAATAAAAGATGGCAAAACCTACACAGGCGAGAGATCCTGAACCTAAAGAAAAAGAAAAAAGTAATGAAACCGGTACAAATACAATAATGATTAATGTAATCACAACAACTATTGTGTGTATTATATTTATCGGTGTAAACTACTTTTTGCAGTCAAATCTTTTGACTACACAGCTGAAAGCTTTTACGACAGAACAAACTGCTGATGAGTCAGCTGATGAACTTGATAAACCTGAAAAAGGTATAGTTCTTGATCTTGGCGATTTTACCATGAACCTTAGCGATATAGATCCCAGACGTTATTTAAAAGCCAATGTTGCGATAGAAATAACAAATCCTGAACCGGATCCGACTCAAGCGGCTGAGCCCAAAAAAGAAAGTTCGGGTCATGGCGGTCATGGTGCTCCTGCTCCTGATCCAAAAGCTGACCTTGTAGCAGAAATGGAACAGTACAAACCGGCAATAAGAGATGCAGTTATTACTGTACTTACAAGCAAAACATCTGATGAGCTGGCAACAACGGCAGGAAAAGAATTGGCAAAACAGCAAATTGCCGAATCTGTGAATGGAATTTTTGACGGAGAAAGAGAAGTTATAAGAGTAAGCTTCGGTCAATTTATAATGCAGTAAAAAAGGGAGAGGAAATGTCTGCTGCAGACAAATATTCTCAAGACAATATAATAGACGGTATACATGTAGATTATGGCGAAGCCGGTGCTTTTGTAAACGGCTTTGATGACAGTGATGACCACAAAAAAGGCTATAAGCTCTACAACTTTAGACGGCCTGATAAATTTTCAAAAGACCATTTGAGAGGGCTGCAAGATATCCATAAAGAATTTTCAAGACAGCTGGCTCTTGTTTTAACTGCTTATTTGAGAATGCATTTGGAAGTAGATGTTGTTTCTGTTGACCAGCTCACATATGATGAGTTTATGCGTTCTGTTCCAAGCCCTATTTCTATTGCCATTTTTGAACTTAATCCTTTGCCCGGTCAAATTCTTCTTGGTATAAGTTTTGAAGTACTTTCAAGTATTGTAGACCGAATGTTAGGCGGTGTCGGTTCAGTTGAGGGTAAGGCTCGTGAGCTTACGGATGTTGAAGAATCACTTGTCAAAAAAATGATAGAAAGAACTATCCAAACTCTTGCTGATGCATGGTCGCATATTATTCCTGTAGAAAGCAATTTGATTGGTCTGGACAACAATTTCTCCGGTATCCAAGTTGCGACAGCGGGTGAGATTGTTGCTTTGATTACTCTGGAAGTTCATATATCAGGAAAACATTACGGATTAATAAGCCTTTGTTTCCCTTATCCTGTGTTGGAGAACATATTGGCACAGCTTACCACTCAGCATATATTCCAAACGAAAGGTATTATTGCAACGAGTGAAGAACGTCAGAAAATGATTGAAAAACTTGATACATCTCTTGTTGATGCAAATGTTATTTTTGGTCAAACAAATATTACAATGAAGGACTTTCTTGATTTAAAAGAAGGAGATGTATTAAAATTAGATAATGCCGCTACTGAAGATTTAATTGTGAGAATAAACGGCGAAAAGAAATTCTATGCCCGACCGGGTAAAATAAAAGATAAAATCTGTGTAAAAATTACGGACAGATATGATTACTATGTAGATGCACTAAAACGCTATTTCTAGAAAGGATTTTTCAAAATGCCAGATGATAAAATGCAAAATGACGATTTTAATCAATCGAATGATTCACAAAATCTCGATGATTTGTCAAATGAAAATCCTGCTGTCGAAAATGAACATGCTGGAGTTGAGAATACTCCGGATGTGAGTGATGTTTTGGATGTTTCTCCTGAAGTTTCACATAAATCAGAAACGGAGAAAAATGTTTCTGACTACAACTTTAATGAAATGAACGAGCAAGCTGTAAATGCTCAGGAAGCAAAAATAGATACACCGCAAAATAGTGACCCGGTAACGGTTCGTCCTGTAGAATTTACACAGTTTGAAAGTTATACACCAACAAATACGGATACAAATAAAAACCTCGAACTTTTGATGGATATAAAACTCGAGTTGACTGTTGAGCTGGGTCGATGCCAGCTTCCTGTAAAAAAAGTTTTGGAACTTACGAGAGGTTCTATTATTGAACTTGATAAAGTTGCAGGGGAATCTGTAGAACTTTATGCAAACGGAAAACACGTTGCAAACGGTGAGGTTGTTGTTATTGAGGACAATTTTGGGCTTCGTATCACCAGTATAACTGACCCGGAAGAAAGAATAAAAAGCCTTAAAGACGAGTAATAGTAAATACAAACGTCTTAGCTAAAAATTTTTTCTATTTCTCCGTGAGAATCAGAACCGCCTGTCATCAAGAGTTTGTACTTTTGGGCTATTTTTTTTACCGCAGCGGCTGTGTGAAATTTTATTATCCCCCTGTGACGCCTGTATGGATAATAAACCTCAATACCATCCAGTCCGAGTGATATGAGACTTTTTACAAAATGGTCAAGATTTATTGCCCAATAACATGCAGGATGGGCAAGAACAGCAAGTCCGCCTGCATTGTGAATAGCTTTTATTACATCTTTTGGATGTCTGTGGTTTAAAAGACGAACAATATCCGCTTCTGTTTCTTTTTTGTTCTTTGCACAGAGTTTTAAAAGCTCTGGATTGTCGATATCAATTCCGTACCCGAGTATGTGAACAAGCACAAATTTGTACCAGCAGTCAAATTCTATTGCAGGCACAACCATATTGCTTTCAAGTATGTCCGTTTGCTTATAACCTTCAACAGTGTTGTGATCGGCAATTGCAATGAGTTTGTATCCTTTACTCTTGGCATCATTTAAAAGTTCATCGGGAGAAAGTTTTCCGTCTGAAAAGTTAGAATGTATATGCAAATCAACTTTGCCTTGAAAATCTTCTTCCTTTAATGTGTTAAAAAAAATTTGCATATTTTTGTTTTGCCCGTTCATAATTACATGTTAATATAAACATAACTAAAAATACTAAATATTGTGCACAAAGCAGTTTAAGACGGATACAGAGAATGGCAAAAAAGGATTCTAAAAATACTTTTACTGATGTTATAAAAATATTTTTTAACGGTGTAAAACTCTACTTTTTGAATTTTGAAAAGTTTTTTAAGTATCTTGCTTTTCCTGTTTTTGGACAAATTTTGGGCATTGTTTTGATTTTTGCAGCTTCATTTATTTTTACGTTGCATGTTTCAAGTTTTACTGAAAAAAGCCCTGTATTTGATAATATACCGCTTGTTTTTTTGATGCTAATTATACTTACGCTTCCGGGATTTTTTATATTTTGCAAGGCTTTTTGGGAGTATCTTGTTGCAATGGCATCATTAAACTCTATGGCAAGCACGCTTCTTGAAGGAGGAAAACTTGATGATACAAGTATTCACACAGAACTGATAAAAAGAAGAAGCGGCTCATATATTTTGCTGTTGCTTATAGTATCGATGATATATTTTTTGTTGTCTTTACCGATTTTGTGGGGGCTTCTTGTTATAGTATTTGTGTATTTGGCATTGTGTTTACAGGTATTTGCTCTGGAAGAAGATAAAGGTGCTTTTGACATAGTAAAATCAGCAATAAGCTATGTTAAATTCAATTTTTTTAAAACAGCTTTATTGCTTTTGATTCTTGGCATAGTGACTTATTGGCTGGTGCCAGGACTCATCTGCTGGGGATTTGAGACAGGTAATTTGACTGGATTTTTCTCTTATCCTGTGGAACAGTATGTAAAACTGCTGCCTTTAAATGATTTAAATATGATATTACAGCAGGCTCATATACCTTTTTCTTTAAAAAGCTACAGCATATCAAAACATGTCGTTCTTGCATTTGTGTCATTTGCTGTGACAGGATTTTCGCTTCCTTTAAGATGTATATGCTGTACAAATTTGTATAAAGAAATCAATAAAAGAAATTATGCAGGTAAAATTGCTGCTGAAAAGCTGGCTCAGCGTGCTCAAAAAAGCGGTAAAAAAAGAAGAATTCCTGAGGATGAAGAAGACTGATGTTTGTCTGCAAAAATTGTAAATCTATTGATAAATTTGAATTTATGTTTGCTCCTGATTATAAAGGCGACAGAAAATTTTCATGGAAACACAATAAAGACGGGGATATTATCATAACTGTTGACGGTTATACTTTTGTTCCCGACTTGAATTTTATGAACCGCCATGCGGTGTGCAGATATTGCGGGCAAATTTATATGTGGGATTACAAATCTTAAACATGTTTGTGTATAACTTTGCTTCGCTCCAGCCCCGTCTGATTTTAAGAGGCGGAGTCAGACGGAAATGCCGTACGAAAGCACCGAATCCTGTGCCCGCATGAACAAGACTGATGAAGTGAAGAATTTACAGAATAAAAATTCGAAAAAAATAACGCTTATTGGTTAACCAGCATTAAAATGTTAAATTTCTTAAGTCAAAAAGCAAAAAGTTTGACTCAAAATCCACACCGGAAAGCTCAAGCAAGCCATATTCATTCACAATAGATATACCATCTCCGGCTTCAAGTATATTGGAATTTACTTCTATGGCTCCTTTTACTACCTGTATCCAAAATTTTCTGTTTTTTTGCATTTCAAAAAATGTTATTCTGTCAGCTTCAAGCACTGCTTGATAAATGGAAGCATCTTGTTGAATTTTTAAAGAATTTTCACGCCCGTCACCGGAGACAATGAGTTTAAGTTCATTTTTCATCTCGGATTTTTCGACGGTTTTTTTTGAAAATTTAGGCTCAAGACCTTTTTTGTTTGGTAAAATCCATATTTGCAGCATGTGCAATACTTTGTCTGAAGACGGATTGTATTCCATGTGGGTTATGCCTGAACCGGCTGTTATTGCCATTATATCTCCGGCATGCAGAATTTCTTTGTTTTTGCTTGAACTCGAGTATTCGAGTTCGCCTTGCAGCACTATATTGACGATTTCCATGTTTGCATGAGAATGAGGTGTTGTGCCGCTTTCGGGTGCAAAAATGTCATCATTTATTACCCTTAAGTCGCTGAACCCCATATTAAATAAATCAAAATATTGTGCAAAAGAAAATGTATGAAAGCTGTCAAGCCACTCTGTTTTTGTTTTGCCCCTGTTTTCTCTCAGTCGTAATTTATACATATCCGCCCTTTTTCAGTCTGAACAAAATACCTTTGCAAAACTCGTGTAAACTTTTTGATTATGTTTTTGCAAAAACATTTTAACAACATAAGAGATTATAGATACTGTTTGGCCAAATTATATGCACCTGTGGTCTAATTGGTTTGAGGTGTTAAAATCTCTTTAAAAATATAAGACAGTAAAATATTTTGTGACAAAAATTCATTTTCGTTCATTTTTCTGTATTTTTGAGGGGTAAAATTGTCGTTTAGGGCGGTCAGTCCCCTTGTGTGATTAAAAAATTCGTCAATATTACAAATATCTGAAAAATAATATTTTTCATATAAATATTTTCCGGAAACTCCGTATATTGATTTCTCCATACAATAACCCGCATCTTCGCTGTCAATCAAAAGAACATCATTTTGTGGAAAATATTTGATAACATCGTTTAGTATAAAATTTTCTGATGAAACAAAAAGCGGTAGCAAAAAATCCATGAACCTGTATCTTCTAATAAGTTCGTCAAGAACTTTTGAATGTTTATTTGCCATGATGCAGCCGCTGCAAATATTGTTTTTTCCGTTTGAAAAAGCTACAAAGTCACAGTTTTCTAATAAGATCAGTTGTGTTTCAAACTCTTTTGTCATAATCATATCCGGCTGCAAAAAAATTCCCCCGTTTTTGTGTAGTATAACGGAAGACAAATAACTGTAAAAATACGGCACTTTGTTTTCTTTTATTCTTTTGTCGCTAAATACCTTTAAAAAGACATCCGGTAAATAGCTTGAAATGTTTTCTTCGTTAAGAATTATTATTTCATATTTGTTTTTTAGTGATTTTTTCCAGGTTTTTATGCATAAATTGAAATATTGCGGAGAATTTTGGCATAAATACGTGTAAATTTTTTTATTTTTTGATAATTTCATTTTTATTGGTAAAGAGACCTTTGGGTTATGAATTAAAATCCTGAACAAAAAATAATAATAATGAGAAAGTATCGACCTGTACAGCGTATTACACTGTACTTTTTTACATAATACGTCGTAAAACGCCTAAGTCAATCCTATATTTGATTTTATTTAGTTGTTTCGAATCATTAAATTAATCGTTTAAGGCCTATATACTTGGTGTGAGGACGCGTTATGGCAAATTTTAAATCAGGTGTCGGCAGCAACAT
>CALURG010000045.1 GCA_944323115.1 Candidatus Gastranaerophilales bacterium | reverse complement strand
CTTCCGGAAACAATATATACTATGTTAATTCTTCAAATAACAATATCTACGGTGGTGACGGAAATGATACCTTTTATGTCAACGGCAACAACAACAATATAAATGCTCAAGGGGGTAATGATTATTTTGTGGTTGATGGGACAAACAATTCCGTAAATGGTGCGTCTGGTACAAATTATGTTGTGGGTTCTTCAAGTACATCTAATATTGAAAATGCGGTTAAAGACCCGAATTCAGGCGAAATAGTCTTTTTGTCGGCAGATGAGAAGAAAACTATTGAAATTGACGGAAAGACATACGTGTTTACGAACCAAAATGCTGATGGTACATCTTCTGATTCAAACACAGTAACTTATTCATATAACCCAAATACCGGAGAAATCTCTCTTGAAGGCAGCAATTTTACTCTCGACTGTACGGATGATGTTGCATACAATATACGCTTGCAGGGAGACAACAACACGATTAACGGTTCATCAAAAGACGACACTGTGACCTTGCAATCCGGTACAAATAATATAATAAACGGCAACTCCGGAAATGATCGTATACAAGTCCAGTCTGCGGGCAATAAAATATACGGTAATGACGGCAATGACAATATTACTCTGGAATCTGCCGCTTCAAATTCTCAAGTGTCAGCAGGTGCCGGAAATGATACAATTACGGTAGATTCCGAATCAAACACCATTGAATCCGGTGACGGCAATGACAGCATAAAAATAAATTCTGATTTGAACCACGTTAATGCCGGTTCCGGTGAAAATGATGTGGATATTTCGGGCACAGACAATGAAGTTTCTTTGGGTGACGGCAAAAATGAAATATCTGTTTCCGGAAATCAAAACACCGTAAACATAGGCTCCGGTGACAACAAAATAGGTGTGGACGGAAATTCAAACAATATTTATACGGGAGACGGTGACAACGATTTTGATATTTACGGCAACGGAAATACTGTGGCTTCCGGTGCCGGCATTGACGATTTTTCAGTAAGCGGCAACACAAACACAATAAATGCCGGTGCGGGTGAAGATTATATACTCGTTTCGGGAGATGAAAATATTTTGCAAGGCGGTGCAGGTAATGATGAGTTTATTGTTGAATACGGAAACCAAAACTCAATAGACGGAAACGATGGCGACTCTAACACAATGATAGACTACGGAGAAAATACTACCTTTACTAACGTTATAGATATCACACCTGATCCCGTACATTTGAGGCTGCAAGTCGGTGCAAATGCGGATGAAAGTTCTTGTATCGAAATTGATATTGATCTTGGGCTTTACAACATGAAGTTTGATTTTTCTTCTGTAGAGAGTGCTCAAAAAAATATTGAAAAAATAGACATATTTATGAACAGGGTGAACAACCAAGTTGCTTCGATGGGTGCGGCTATAAATCGTCTCGAAAGCGTATTAAAATTGCAAATGACACAAATAGAAAACCTAACGGCAAGTGTTTCTACTATCATGGATGCAGATATTGCCGAAGAATCGGCAAATTTTGTAAAAAACAGGATTTTGCTGCAAACAACATCTGCTCTTATGGTTCAATCTTCGCATTTCAATGCACAAATGGTACTGTCGTTGATACCGCAATAATTTGTTTGATTTGTATTCGTGAAAAAAATCACATTTTGCTTTTTGATAGTTTTTAAAATTTCATATAAAGAATATATAAAGATAACACGCTTGGTATCAAATTTTAGACTTATAACAAATTTTTAATAATTGTAAAAATAACACTTGCTTTTTTTGTAATATTAGGTTATATTAATAGTGAATAATTTCACGATAAAGGAGACTTACACTATGGCAACTAAAAAGCAAGCCGAAAAAGAAAAGCTGGAAAAAGCTTTCAACAAATCCAGTGAAGTTAAAACTCACGACGATTTAAAATTAATTATCGAGAGAGCCAAAAAAGCTCAAAAGATCTATGCTACTTATTCTCAAGAACAGGTAGATAAAATTTTTAAAGCAGCAGCTACTGCCGCTGACAAAATGAGAATTCCCCTCGCCAGAATGGCTGTTGAAGAAACAGGCATGGGGGTAATGGAAGATAAAATCATCAAAAATCACTTTGCTGCCGAATATATTTACAACAAATACAAAAATATGAAAACAGCAGGTGTTATTGAAGAAGATAAAGCAAACGGCATCAAAAAAGTAGCAGAACCTATAGGTGTTATTGCAGGTGTTATTCCTACAACAAACCCGACTTCTACTGCTATTTTTAAATCTCTGATTGCTTTGAAAACAAGAAATGCTCTTGTTTTCTCTCCGCACCCTAGAGCTAAAAAATGTACTATAGAAGCTGCAAGAATCGTTCTTGAAGCTGCTGTCAAAGCAGGTGCACCGGACGGACTTATTGCTTGGATAGACGAGCCTTCCGTTGAACTTTCCGCAGCTTTGATGCACCACGAAGATATCGATATGATTCTTGCTACAGGCGGTCCTGGCATGGTTAAAGCAGCTTATTCATCAGGAAAACCTGCTTTGGGTGTAGGTCCCGGAAACACTCCTGCTGTTATTGACGAAACTGCTGACATCAAAATGGCTGTTTCTTCAGTTCTTATGTCAAAAACATTTGACAACGGTATGATTTGTGCTTCCGAGCAGTCAGTTATTGTTGTCAAAGATGTATACGAAGAAGTTAAAAAAGAATTCCTCTTGAGAGGTGCATACATTCTTAATAACAAAGAAAGAGAAAAAGTAGGTTCTCTTGTTATACAAAACGGCAGAGTAAATGCGGCAATCGTAGGTCAGCCTGCTGCTAAGATTGCAGAAATGGCCGGTATTGAAGTAGAACCTGACACAAAAGTGCTTATCGGTGAAGTCACAGATATTTGTGAAGAAGAGCCGTTTGCACATGAAAAACTTTCTCCGGTTCTTGCTATGTACAAAGCAAAAGATTTTGATGATGCTGTACAAAAAGCTTATGATTTGGTAGACTTTGGTGGTGCAGGTCACACATCGGTACTTTACACAGATGAAAGATTCCCGGAAAGAATTGAAGCATTCGGCTTGAAGCTTCATACGAGCAGAATCTTAATCAACTCACCTTCATCTCAAGGCGGTATTGGTGACCTTTACAACTTCAGACTCAATCCGTCATTGACGTTGGGCTGTGGTTCTTGGGGCGGTAACGCTGTAAGTGACAACGTAGGACCTCAACACTTATTGAACATCAAAACAGTTGCTGAAAGGAGAGAGAACATGCTTTGGTACAAAGTTCCTGCTAAAGTGTATTTCAAAAGAGGAGCTTTGGATTTGGCTCTCAGAGAATTGCAAGGCAAAAAACGTGCCTTTATCGTTACAGACAGATTCTTGTTCAATTCAGGTATGGCTAACGCTATTACAAACACTTTGGATGATATCGGTGTTGATTATCAAATCTTCTTTGATGTTAAACCGGATCCGACATTGTCTACAATCAACGATGCAATGATGATGGTGAAAGCTTACGAACCTGATGTATTCATCGCATTGGGCGGCGGTTCTTCAATGGATGCTGCAAAAATCTTGTGGTTGATGTATGAACAGCCTGACACTGTATTTGAAGACATCGCAATGAGATTTATGGATATCAGAAAGAGAATCTGCATGATTCCGCCTCTCGGTAAAAAAGCTGAAATGGTTTGTGTACCTACTACTTCAGGTACAGGTTCCGAAGTTACACCGTTTGCAATCATTACAGATGATGCAACCGGAGTAAAATATGCAATTGCTGATTACGCTTTGACTCCGAATGTTGCAATTGTTGACCCGAACCTCGTTGACACAATGCCAAAAGGTTTGACAGCTGTTTCCGGTTACGATGCAATTGTTCACTCACTTGAAGCTTACGTTTCGGTAATGGCGACAAACTTTACAAACTCTAACTCATTAGAGGCATTGAAATTGTTGTTCAGATATATGAAACGTTCTTATGATAACGGTGCAAAAGACCCTGTTGCAAGAGAAAAAGTTCACTATGCGGCAACAATTGCAGGTATGGCATTTGCTAACGCATTTTTGGGTATATGCCACTCAATGGCTCACAAGCTGGGTGCAATGTTCCACGTACCGCACGGTATGGCCAACGCTTTGTTAATAAATCAGGTTATCAAGTTCAACGCTACTGACAAACCTGTAAAACAAACTGCATTCCCTCAGTACAAATTCCCGAATGCTAAAGCTAAATACGGTCAAATTGCCGATGAATTAGGTCTTGGCGGCAAAAATGACGATGAAAAAGTTGAATTGCTACAGCAGGCTTTGATTCAGATGAAGAAAGATCTCGGATTGCCGATGTCTATTAAAGAATTCGGTATCGAAGAATCTGAATTTATGGCAAAACTCGATGAAATGGTTGAACTTGCATTCGACGATCAATGTACAGGTGCAAACCCGAGATATCCTCTGTTTGAAGAAATCAAACAAATGTATCTCGATGCATACTACGGAAGAATATAATAATTCTGTTTTTGGTTATTTATACAAAACCGCCATGAAAACATGGCGGTTTTTTCTTTGTCGACAGTATTTTCAACTTTTAATATAATAATTTTATGGATATAGCTTTTTACAAATCACCGATAGGTCTATTAAAGATATATTCTTCTTTAAATGCCCTCAGAAAAATTGAGTTGGTCAAAGAGAGAAGTGACTTTGGATGTTCAAATTTTAATTGCGAAGTAATAAAACAGCTTGACGAGTATTTTGCCGGCAGGCTGCATGTTTTTAATATTCCGTTTGATATGGGAGACATAACTGAATTTCAAAAAAAAGTCTATGATGAACTTTTAAAAGTCAGATACGGTAAAACTATTTCCTACAAAGAACTTGCACTAAAAGCAGGATATAAAAACGCATATCGTGCGGTAGGCTCAGCTATGGCTCAAAATCCTGTTCCTATTATTGTTCCGTGTCACAGGGTTGTGAAATCTGACGGAAGTTTCGGAAACTACAGTCTTGGTTCTCATTGCAACAAGCAGTTTTTATTGGATTTTGAAAAGGCACATTGCTGATTTGATTCTTTGAGTAATAAGTATCAAAATTATTATTCAGCTTCTTTTTCTCTAAGTTTAGACTTGATAGACTTTCTTTTCTTAATCAGCTTTGATTCGGGTTTGGGTTCTTCTTGAGTGTCTTCTTCTGTATTTTCAGCAACAGAGGATTTTTTATCGTCCAAGAAATTTGAAAGTATGCAGTTTAAAAGTGTTCGCTGACCCAAATCAAAATTTCCGCTGAAAGTTATTTGAGCATCTTCAGATGCAAGTGTGTTTAAAAATTTTGAAAATTCTTTTACAATATTCCCCAAATCCGCAGGATTTTTTACTTTTGCGGCAGCTTCAGTTACTTTTTTTATAGAAATTTTGAACTGGCAGGATTCTGATTTTGCAAGTGATTTTGCTTCTTTTTTACTTCTCAATCTATCTTTAAGTGACAATTCTCTTCTCCTTAGTCTTATTAGTTTTAATTTTTATTTTATAAGTTATAATTTTTATTCAGATTTTTTGTAATTAAGTAATCCGATACTTTTGTGGCAAATTCCATATAGTTTTGAGATATGTTGGATTCCGTGTTTATCTCATTTACAGGCACGCCTTTATTTATTGCTGACATCATTGTAAGATAATTGTTCGGAATTTTCCAATAAACTTTTTGATTTACGGCTTCTTCAATGTCGCTGATTTTTATGTCATCGTTGTCTAAATATCTGTTCAGAACAAGTTTTACTTTGTCTTTTGGATAGCCTATTTTTTCAAACATTTCCATACATCTTTGAGTACTTCGGATAGCAGGAAGGTTTACCACTGAAACAAGAAGAATCAAATCTGACATATCAAGAGCACAGCGGTTTTTTGTATCAACATTTGTGCCTATATCTATTACAATATATGAAAAACTTTTTTTTAGGGTATTTAAGAGCTTTTTCAGCTTCTCTGCTGTTATATCCGTAGACTCTTCAATATTAAGCGGGTCAGCTATTACATGCAGACTTGTATTTTTGTACTTTGGAAGTATTTTTAAAAGCTCAGTTTCGTCTAAATTGTCTATATTTTCTGCAATATAATTCAATGAAAACGAGGGTGCTAAATCAAGAAAAGTCGTTACATCCCCAAGCTGTAAATTTAAATCTATCAATGCGACATTTTCTTTTGAAAGCTGTGCTAGTTCAACGGCAAGGTTTACTGCAATAGAAGTTTTGCCTATGCCGCCTTTGTTTGAAAATGTTGAAATAATTTTGCAGGAATTATCTTTGCCTGAAGAATCTTTTATATCTTCAAGCAATGCACTTATTGTATTGATAAATTCTGTTTTTATTATTGGTTTTGAGATAAACTCTCTGGCACCTGCACGCATTGCTTTTATTATAACATCAGTTGAAGTTTTTCCTGAAAGTGCTATTATGATTGCACTTTTTGAGCTTTCTTTTATTTTTTTTATTGTATCCAAAGAATTTTTAGGGCTTTCTGATATGTCAATAAAGACAATACATTCCGGAGTTTTGAGAACATAATCAGTACCTGATTCAAAATCAAAAAACTCAACAAAACATTCAGGCTCAGCAAATTTTGTATCAATCTCCGCCAGATAATTTTTTATTATATTTCTTGAGTTTTCTTCACTGTCTATAACAACAAATTTTAAATCTCTACCCATAAAAATATCCTGTCTTTATTTTGACACAACTTATTATACAGTAAAAACCTCAAAAGGAGAAATACTGTTTATGAGATATTTTTTACAGGGGATAAAATAAAATTAATAACGATCGGCTGTATATTCTGACTCTACAGTAATATAAACAGGAGCTAATTCATAAAGACCCGCAAGCATAGTTTCAAAAAATTTAATAACTTCCTTCAACATTAAATAACTTCCTTTCACACAAAATTTTTCATTTCACCTTCACATTTATATAAAAACATTTGGAAAAGAAAAATTGCCTGATTTTTTACTTACTGTTAAATTTTCTTTATAAAACATTATAAAGTGTATTTTATATACTAGCAAATATTTTTAATTTTTGCAAGGTAATACTATGTATGTAATAAATATGCTTAAACCATCCTGGCTTGTGCATAAGAACAAATTGTAAAAACAATGGTCAGTGCAGAACAATTTTAAACATAGCTTTGCAGATAACACCGGTAACCAAAGACCTAAGAGGATTCGGTTGAATATATGAAATGTTTTTCGTAAATATTTTGAAACTTCTTGATAATAAGTAAATTTTGTGTACAATTAGGGTATGTGTAGAAAATGGTCCTTTTGAGATGGAAAGAGGACAAGGGAGAAAAAGATGGCTAACTTAGAAAAATGGTCTGGTTTGCTAAAAGGGGCTACACTTGGTGTATTTTCCATGCTTTTAGCATCCAACTCGGCATTTGCCGGTGAGGCCGATTTGGTAGTTCCAAATTTGGCCAGCGACCCACACAGCTTCAATTTGCTGTTGATAGGTATCGCTATTTCCGTCTTGGGCTTGATTTTTGGCTTAATTGAATTTATTAAAGTCAAGAATTATAAAGTTCACTCAGCTATGGCTGAAATCGGAAACACAATTTTTGAAACTTGTAAGACTTATCTTATTCAACAGGGTAAATTCTTATTAGGTTTGGAAATCCTTATTGGTCTTTGTATTGCATTCTACTTCGGCGGATTGCAGCATATGGGGCTTAAAGGTGTACTGATTATTTTGGCTTGGTCTGTAATCGGTATTTTGGGTTCTTACGGTGTAGCATGGTTCGGTATCAGAATGAATACCCTTGCTAACGCAAGAACAGCATTTGCTTCATTGGAAGGCAATCCTTTAAAAGTATTGAATATTCCTTTGAAAGCAGGTATGAGTATCGGTGTATTGCTCGTTAGTGTTGAGCTTATCATGATGCTCATTATTTTGTTATTTGTTCCGGGAGAGCTTGCAGGTGCTTGCTTTATCGGCTTTGCTATCGGTGAATCTTTGGGTGCGTCAGCACTTCGTGTTGCCGGTGGTATTTTCACAAAAATTGCAGATATCGGTTCTGACTTAATGAAAATTCAATTCAAAATCAAAGAAGATGATCCGAGAAACCCCGGTGTTATTGCCGACTGTACAGGTGACAACGCAGGCGACTCAATCGGACCTACAGCTGACGGTTTTGAAACTTACGGTGTAACAGGTGTTGCGCTCGTTTCATTTATATTGTTGGGTGTATTCCCTCAATATCAGATTCAATTGTTGACATGGATTTTCACAATGAGATTCCTGATGATTGTTACTTCGGTAGTTGCATACTGGATTAACACAGGTTTGACTAAGCTGTTGTATGGCGGCAAAGAAAAACTTGATTTTGAAAAACCTTTAACAAACCTTGTCTGGTTGACTTCTGTATTGTCAATTGCAATGACATTTGGTGTATCTAAATGGTTATTGGCTTCTATGGGAGAAAACCTCTGGTGGGTATTGGCAGGTATCATTTCTTGCGGTACATTGGGTGCTGCTTTGATTCCTGAGTTCACTAAAATATTCACAAGCCCGAATGCTATTCATACAAAAGAAGTTGTTACTGCTTCTCGTGAAGGCGGTTCATCTTTGACAATACTTTCCGGTATTGTTTCAGGTAACTTCTCAGGCTTCTGGATTGGTATGGTAATCGTATTCTTGATGGGATTGTCATACTATTTCAGCACAATGATTCCTGAAAGCGTTATGATATACGCTTCTGTATTTGCTTTCGGTCTTGTTGCTTTCGGTTTCTTGGGCATGGGCCCTGTAACAATCGCTGTAGACAGCTATGGCCCTGTTACTGACAACGCTCAGTCTGTTTATGAATTGTCTTTGATTGAAGAAAGAGAAGGCGTTTCTGAAGAAATCGAAAAAGACTTCGGTTTCAAACCGAACTTTGAAGTTGCTAAACAGCAGCTTGAAGAAAATGATGGTGCAGGCAACACATTCAAAGCTACTTCTAAACCGGTTCTAATCGGTACAGCTGTAGTTGGTGCCACAACAATGATTTTCTCATTGATTTTGGTTATCAAAAATACTTTGGGTATTCAGCCTGAATCCGTTTTGAACGTACTTAACCCTTACACATTGCTTGGCTTCTTAGCCGGTGGTGCGGTTATTTACTGGTTCTCAGGTGCTTCTATGCAGGCTGTTACTACAGGTGCATACAGAGCAGTTGAATACATCAAAAATCACATCAAACTTGATGATGAATCCGTAAAAACTGCAAATGTAGCAAACTCAAAAGAAGTTGTTAAGATATGTACCCAATATGCTCAAAAAGGTATGATTAATATCTTTATCGCTTTGTTTGCTTTTGCTCTTGCATTTGCTTGTTTGTCAGCTCCTGCTTGCGAAACAGTTGTTCCCGTAGCATTCTTTGTAAGCTACTTGATTGCAATTGCCGTATTCGGTCTGTTCCAGGCTGTATTTATGGCTAATGCTGGCGGCTGCTGGGATAACGCTAAGAAAATCGTTGAATGTGACCTTTGTGAAAAAGGTACACCTCTTCACGATGCTACAGTAGTTGGTGACACAGTTGGTGATCCGTTCAAAGATACTTCTTCAGTAGCTATGAACCCGATTATCAAATTCACTACACTGTTCGGCTTATTGGCTATGGAAATCTCTATCAATGAATCATTCAGACAGGTTGCTCCTATTGCCGGTGTAATCTTCCTGATTATCGCATTGGTATTTGTATGGAGATCATTCTATGCAATGAGAATTCCTCAAAAAACTGATAACGAATAATTAATTTATATACAGTTTTTAAGCCCTCTGAATATCAGAGGGCTTTTTTTGTAAAGAAATATTAAAATTTTTATTCAAATAGTTATAAATTTTTTACAAAAGGGAATATATAAAGTAGAGGAAAAAAACAAGTTTTATAAAAAATTCTCTCTCTAATTCCTCTCTCTAATATGTGGTAAAGTTTAACCGGCGTAAGTCGGTTTTTTTTTGCCTTAAAATTTTAAATATTATTTGTTTTTAGTATAATAATTTACAAGCGGTTATTGAAAGGTTTATTATGCTAGAACATCTTCATGCTTTTTTAGGCTATTTTTCAAAACTTTTTGTAACATTGGACGGCATTGGACTTGCTCCTGTTTTCATTGCATTGACTGCTAATGCAAAAGAAAAATGGCGTAATATCATGATGAATAAATCTGTTGTTATTGCATTTTTTATTCTTTTGTTCTTTGCATATACAGGTTCTGTTGTTCTGGATTTGCTCGGAATAAGTTTGACAGCATTAAAACTTGCAGGTGGTATTTTACTGTTGATTATGGCTATTGATCTTGTGCTTGGAAATCCTGAACCAGCCATGAATAATGAAAACAAAGAAGAACGCAAAGAGTCAATGAAACGCAGTGATATTTCCGTTTTTCCGCTGGCGATTCCTTTGTTGTCAGGCCCTGCAACAATCACTCTTTTGGCGATTTGTATGAAAAATGCTGAAGGTAATCCGATTGACCGCTCATTAATAATTGCTGCTCTGGCTCTAAACCTTATTGTATGCTGGCTGATTATGAAATTTGCTTCAAAGGTGAGCAAACTTTTAGGGAAAACAGGCGTGAGCGTTATAAACAGAATCGTCGGTATTCTGCTTGCTGCTATGTCATGCGAATTCCTTATGACTGGTTTGATAGAAATTTTAAAAAGTTCCAGGTAATATAGATGGATAAAAGAGAGTTAGTTGAAAAGATTAATAAGTTAAAAAAAGAAAAAAACGCAATTGTTCTTGCTCATACTTATCAAAATATTGAAATAGATGAGGTTGCGGATTTTTCGGGTGATTCTTTGTTTTTGAGCAGACAAGCCGCAAAAACGGATGCTGATATTATTGTGTTTGCGGGTGTTTATTTCATGGCAGAGACAGCCAAAATTCTTTCTCCCGAAAAAACAGTATTGCTTCCTGTTCTCAGTGCCGGATGTGCAATGGCTGATAAGATTAATGTGGATCAATTGAGAAAATTTAAATCACAACATCCTAATATTCCGGTTGTTTGTTATGTAAACTCTACTGCGGCTGTGAAAGCTGAATCCGACATTTGTTGTACAAGTGCAAATGCTGTTGATGTAGTAAAATCTTTGAATGTACCGGAGGTATTATTTGTTCCTGACAAGCATTTGGGTGCTTATGTAGAATCAATGTTAGACGGTGTAAAAGTTATCACATATCCCGGATTTTGTCCTGTTCACCACGAAATAGCGGTTTCTGACATAGTTAAACAGAAAGCTCTTTATCCTAATGCAAAAGTCATGGTCCATCCCGAATGCTCTGATGAAGTAGTAAAAATGGCTGATTTTACAGGCTCCACAACTGGTATAATAAAAACAGTAAAAGAAAGTAATGATAAAGAATTTATTATTGTTACAGAAAAAGGTGTGGTCGAAAGATTACAGCGTGATTGTCCGAACAAGAAATTTGTTCTGATAAACGAAAAAGCAGTGTGCAACACCATGAAACTTATACGCCTTGAAGATATTTTGCATGTTTTGCAAACAGGTGAAAATGAAATCAATATTGCTAAAGATATTGCACAAAAAGCGATTACGGCTATTGACAAAATGCTTAAAATATAAAGATTGGTAAATCAATCTTTTTGTGTAACCTTATTTTAAGCAATTAATTAAATAGTTATTTCTTCAAGCAGTACTACGGCATCCACAGCAAGACACTTACCCTCGCCGATTGGCCCCATCCATTCCATTGACTTGGCTTTGACAGAAATTTGGTTTACATTCAGGTTCAAAACTTCTGCAAGGTTTTGTTGAATGTCTTTGATGAACGGCCCCAATCTGGGTTGTTGAGTTTTTATTGTTGCATCAATATTGTTTATTCTGTAGCCTGCTTTCAAAACGAGATAAAGAGTTTGTGCAAGAAGTTCAGTGCTGTCACAACCGTAGTATTGAGGGTCATTATCAGGAAAATGCTGTCCTATGTCTCCCAAAGCGAGTGCTCCTAACAGTGCATCAATAATTGCGTGGCACAGTGCATCTGCATCAGAGTGACCCAAAAGGCCTTTGTTGTGTTCTATTTTTACACCGCCAAGTATCAAATCTCTGTCTTCCGCAAACTGGTGCAGGTCAAAACCTTGTCCTATTCTATATCCCATATTTTTCTCCTATAAATTTTCTTACGGCACAGGGAACACCGTCGTTGTCCACTGTTTCTGTAATATAATCAGCTATTTTTTTTAAGTTGTCTGTCGCATTGCCCATTGCAACTTTTACTCCTGCCGCCATGAGCATTTCTATGTCATTGTCATGATCTCCACAGGCCATTATTTCTTCTTTTGCTATTCCCCATTTATTGGCGAGGAATTTTACAGCATTTCCTTTGGTTGCTTCCGGGTTTGAAAACTCACAAAATCTGGGTGTTGAGCGTATTACATAAAGTTTTTCTTTATACTTTTCAGCCATTTCTCTTTGCAAGTTTTCAATCAATTTTGTATCATCATCTATTGCGAGAATTTTGTTTAAACCGTTTAAATCAACGGAAGAACAGTCTCCTATAATCTTGTAGGAAAGATTTCTGGCATCAACATATTGCCGTATTAAAGGACTGTCATATTCAACCATCAGTTCATCATTTATGTATAAATTAAAAAATATATTACGTTTTTTCAGTTCATTTATTACATCTTTTGCAAGATTTGTATCCATTGTTTTTTGCCATAAAATATCATTATTTTCACGGAAATTTTTTACGAGTCCGCCTTGATAACAAATTAAAGGTGTATTTATCCCTAATTCTTCAGCAATAAACTTTGTAGCTTCATACATCCTGCCTGTACACAGTACAACTTTTATACCGTCAGTTACAAGTCTTTTTATTGTATTTTTCATCCGGTCTGTAGCTGTATAGTCTTTTTTAAATATTGTACCGTCTATATCCAAGACGAGCATTTTAATCTTGTTCATTTAATCCGAAAGCTCTCATAATGGTGCAAATTGTCTTTGCATCATTTATTGTACCATTTTTTATAAGTTTGTACACATTGCTTAATGGAAGTTCAAAATAATCTAAGATTTCACCTTCATCCGGGTCAGGTTTGTCAAAAGTTAGGTCTGTTGCTTGAAAAAGGTACAATTTTTCATCGCAAATTCCGAATGTTGTAAATATATGACCAAGTGATTTCCAGTTTTTTGCTGTGTACCCTGTTTCTTCTTTTAATTCTCTTTGTGCCGCAAAAAGAGGGTCTTCACCTTTTTCCAGCCTACCTGCCGGAAGTTCTGTCTGTACAGATTTTACGGCATATCTGTATTGTTTAACGAGTAGAATATTACCGTTGTCTTTTTGTGCAAGTATTACGACACCTCCCGGATGGTGAATTATTTCTCTGTGCCGTTTTAAACCGTCTGACAACGCTATTTCGTTATCAGTAATATCAAATATTTTTCCTTTATAAACAGTTTTTGAAGATAATGTTGTTTCTGCAAATTTATTCATAGAATTAGATTATATTAACTGTTTTTATTATTCAAGTAATTAATCAATATTTATACTATTTATTATGGAAAAGAGTTCGTCATATATTTTTTTGTAGTTTTTTTTCATGTCTTCTACGGTCTCTGAGGATGAGAGACCGGGAGTCTGTAATTTTTCTGCCATTTTATCTCCATTTGATAAATATTAAAAGCAATTAAATATAATGTTTTTTAATGCATAATAAAATATTATTTTTCATATTTTGTTTTAATTAATTGGTTATTAATATCATAACACTTGTCGCCAATCCAATGAGCAACAAATTTTCCATCAGGTTCAAAAACATATACATCTTCTAATGTTAAATATAAAACAACTTCTCCTAATTTCCCTTTATCGTCATATTTATATGATTTGGTTGGACAAACAAGCGATACTCTTTTACCAATAGCATCAATTTTTCCATTTTCTTTATAGTAAAATTCATAATATAAATTATCTTTATAAATTATTCCGTACGTACCATCAGAAAAATAAGTAATATACCTGTCACCGGTTTCTTTGATGCCGTTTTTTATCAGGGACTGATTTTGTTTGTAGTTTGGG